>JAGHCE010000036.1 GCA_021160625.1 Planctomycetota bacterium
CGCCGAAGACGTGTTTTCTGCCGGAGCCGCCCAACAAAAGCGCGGGCGCTCCCCTGGCACCCTTCGTCGGGTCGAGGGAAAACCCCGGCGCCTGCTGGTCACGCGGCCACCAGCGCCGCCAGCCGCCCTCCGTCTGCGATGAATTCCACTTGATGAGGTTTACCCCGGCCGCCACGGAGCGCTCGGCGCGCGCCCTCTCCATTCGCTGCTCGAGCGTCGTTTGCGCCCCCGCCGCACCCACCAGCAGGACCATCATCAGTAGTGAAAAAAGCCACCGCCTCATAGCAGTCCCTCCAACGTATGTCAAAACCGCGCATCCAAGGCCCATAAAACGCCGGCCCTCGCAGAATAGCGGCATATTATCATACAGCCGGCGGCTTGGCGTGGCAAGACCGGTCGTGGCGCATATATCACTGGTAGGGGCGCGATTTATCGCGCCCGCGGAAGGTCAAATGATTGCCTCGGGCAACGCCCGTGGCCCCCGCATCAGGGGGGGGCGGGAGGTGGATTACTCGTGCCTGAGCGCTTCGACGGGGTCCATATAAGCGGCCTTCCAGGCGGGGTAGATGCCGAAGATGATCCCGACCGCGGCGGAGATACCGAAGGCGAGGACGACCGAAAACGCCGTGACGACCGTATCGTAGCCTGCGTAACCGGTGACGGTTTTGGCTCCAAGCGCTCCGGGGGCTATGCCGGTTATCCCCCCGAAGAGCGACAGCACAACGGTTTCCACGAGGAACTGGACGATTATATCGCGCCTCTTGGCGCCCAGGGCCCTTCTTATGTTTATCTCGTGCGTGCGTTCCGTGACGCTCGCCAGCATTATGTTCATAATCCCTATGCCGCCGACCAGGAGCGATACGCCGGCGATGGAACCCATTACGACGTTCCAGATTCGCTCATGCTGCTTGGCCTGCAGCAGGAGGTCGAGCGGCACCTTTTCCACGTAGTCCTGTTTCTCGTGGTTTTTTTTCAGTATCGCCTCGATGACCTTCGCCACTTCCGTGACGGACTCCTTATCCTCGGCCTGGACTATCACCTCGTCGAGCTCCAGCCGGCTCACCTCGCGGTAGCCTGTCTCCATCCTGATGGAAAGTGTCCCGTAAGCGGCCAGCGCCGTCGTAAAGGGGATGTATATGTCCCGGTCGAGGTCGGCGGCGCTGGCGCTCTTGCCCCCTTCGCCCCTGGGCTCCATCACGCCGACGATCTCGAAGAGTTCGCTGCCGATCCTGAGGCATTTACCCATCGGGTCCTCAAGCGGGAAAAGCTCTCGTCTGACACCTTGCGTGATGACCGCCACTTTCGCACGGTCCTCGATATCACGCGACACCAGGAACCGGCCGCGGGCCGGCTTGAAGTTCATCACTTCCGCGTACGCGGGCTCGGTTCCCAGAACCCGCGTCGTCATAAGCTTGCGCCCTACGAAAACGTCCTGCCTCACGTCCCTGCCGGCCACCACGCGCGTTACCTTCGGAACCGTCTCCCGGATGAGTTTGAGGTCTTTGAACGTCAACCCGTACTCAGAGACGTATGTCCCCTCCTTCGTCGACGCCTGCTGTTCCTGCGGGGGCTTGCGGCTCCAGGTAACGATGTTCCTGATGCCCAGCATCTCGATCTGGGAAAGGGCCTTGCGCTTGGAACCCTCGCCGATGGCCAGCATCGAAATGACCGCCCCGACGCCGAAGACGATCCCCAGCATAGTGAGGCCGCTGCGCAGCTTGTACCTCGAAAGGTCCCTCGCGCCAAGGTAGACCATCTCTGCTGCGTTTGAACCGAGCACTCAGTTTCCCCCATCCACGACCGCGCCGTCCATAAGCTGGACGATCCTGTCGCCCTGCTCGGCGAGGTCCCGGTCGTGAGTAACAAGTAAAATCGTCCTGCCCGAGCGGTGCAGTTGTTTGAAGACCTCCATAATCTCCCCGCCTGTCTTCGAGTCGAGGTTCCCGGTAGGCTCGTCGGCCAGCAGTATTACGGGATCATTGACGAGTGCCCTGGCAATCGCCGCCCTCTGGCATTGCCCGCCGGAAAGCTCGCGGGGAAGGTGCGCCGCACGATCGGAAAGGCCCACGCGGTCAATCGCCTCGAGCGCCTTCCGGCGCCGCTGGCCGCGGCTTATGCCCCTGTAGAAGAGCGGCACCTCGGTGTTTTCCAGGACGCTCAACTGCTCTATGAGGTCGAACGACTGGAAGATAAAGCCGATTTCCCTGTTGCGGATGTCGCTTAGCGAATCGTCGCTTGCGAGGCTGACGTCCTGGCCGTTCAAGGTGTAATGCCCGCTGGTCGGCCGGTCGAGGCAGCCCAGAATCGCCAGAAGCGTGCTCTTGCCGGAGCCCGACGGCCCCATAATCGAGACGAATTCACCCCTGGCGAAGTCGAGGGAGACCCCCGCAAGGGCCTTGACCGCCACGTCCTTCATCTGGTAGGTCTTGTCAATGTCCCGGAGCTCGACTAACGCCACAGCGGTTTCCCCCCAGGGCCGGAGGTCTCTTCTTCGTCGGCCTTTTTGGCCGGTACCCTGTCGCCGATCCGCACCGTCTGCCCTTCGCCCAGGCCCTCCAATATCTCGACGTACTTTTCACTGGCCCGCCCCGTTTTCACCTCCCGGGGCTTGCGGGTGCCGTCGGCGACCACGTAACAGATCTTGTGGTCCCCCTCGGTGAAAACCGCCCCCACCGGCACGTAGAGCGCATCGGGAATCCTGTCCATTACGATCTCCACGTCACAGGACATCCCGGATTTGAGCCTTTCGTCCTGCCCGTCGAGTTTCGCCTCGACGCCGAAGTACTTCCACTTTTCCCCTCGCCACCAGCTCTTCGTCCTGGAACTCTGGTCGATTCTCGAAACCGTCCCCCGGATAACGACGCCGGGCAGCGCTTCCACCGTCACCAATACCTCCTGGCCCACCTTGCACTTGTATAGGTCCATCTCCAGAATCCGTGTCTCGATTATCATCACGGACGTGTCGGGTATGGTGAAAAGCGTTGTGCCTCTCCAGATGTTGGCGCCGACGGTTATTCGTTCACGCTCCCATGGCCGGGAGGGGTTCCCGTAGAGAACCGCGCCGTCAACGGGCGCCTTTATTTCCTCGAGGGCATTAAGTTGTTCCTTGCATTCGTTGTAGCTACGCTCGTTGCGCTTGAAGACAAGATTCGCCGTTCGAATACGGGTATCCGCCTCGAGAATGGCCGATTTTGCCTCCATTTTCGTCCGCAGAAGGGCGTCCCACGTGCTACGGACAGAGGTCTCCTTCTGCGCGAGCTCCTGCGGGTAGGTGTAGCGGCGCAGGATTTCGTACGAGAGCCGCGCGGATTCGAGACTGCGCCTGGCCTCTTCCACCTTGAGTTTGTCCTCGTCATAGTTGTTCTGCGTGACGAAGCCCTTTTCCAGGAGCTTGTCGAGCCCCTCGAAATTGGTCTCGGCCCGCTCGAGCTCGGTCTCGGCCTTAGTGATCTTGAGGCTCGCGTCGCGGAATTTCTGGTACACCTGCCCCTTGGCGGGAGCGGCGGGGCCGTCGTAGGCGGCTTCGTCAAGGAAACCTTTCTCGTCGAGATTGACTGTTCCGTAGATTTCCTTGTCCGTGGTCGCCTGCTGGAAGGCGAACTCGGCCGATGCCAGCTTCGTTTCCAGCCCGGCCTCTTTCACCTTTTTCGACTCCGTGGCATCCGTGATCCTGGTCCGCGAGTTTTCCAGGTTCATTTCGTACCGGTCCATCTGGTTTTTGAGATTCTTGTCCTCACACTTCGCCAGGGTGTCGCCCTTCTTGACCTGGGTGCCTTCCGGTATCAGCCACGTTATCCTTGTCTGCCACCCCCCCTTGTCGAGGGTTACCTTGACGGAGTTCTTCGCCTGGATTCGTCCAGTGGTCTCTATGCTCATCACCAGCTCACCGCGCACGACGGGAGCAGTTTCCTCAACGATGTCGCCCGTGGTGGACTTTCCCTTGCCGGGGAGAAAAACCACTCCCAGCCCCGCCGCCACAACCACGATCGCCCCAATCACGATCCAGCGCCGGCCTTTCCCCTTGCGATGCGCCATACCTGACCTACCCGTCGTCTTTCTGCGTCTTGGCCAAATTGCTCCCCGATTCGGAGGTGCCTTCCTTGCCAGGGGCAGTCTTCTTCGCCGCGCCATCGGCCTCCTGGTCCTTGTCGTTCTTCCCGGCCTCCTCGGCCTTTGTACCCTTCTCAACCGCTTCGGCCTTCTCGGCCTTTTCGCTCTGCTCGGGCTTGCGGGCCTCTTCAATCTTCCCGGCCTCTTCGGCCCCTTCGGTCTCCTTAATCGCCTCAGTCTCCTCGGCCTTTTCAGTCTTCTCAGACGTTTCGGCCTCCGGGCTTTCCCCGGCTTCTTCAGCCTTCTCGGCCCCTTCAACCTCCTCCGCCTTTTCGGCCTTTTCAGCTTCTTCAGGCTTTTCGGCCTCTGCACTCTTATCGGGCTTGGCGCTCTTCGGGGGCTTTGCCTCGGCCTTATCGGTCTTGTCCGCGGCTGCGGGCGTCACACTGTAGAGCAGGACATCCTCGCCTTCGTCAAGCCCCTGGGTGATTTCCACGTAGATGTCGTTGTCCTGCCCCACTTTCACGGGGCGTTCCTGGATTGTCTTGCCGGTGGTCACGTAGCAGACGTCCCGGCCCTCGCGCTTGAAAACCGCGTTGACGGGGACGTAGAGAACGTCGTGGAGCGCATCCACCGTTATCCGGACGTTGCAGCTCATCCCCGGCCTCATCCGCTCCTCGGTGGTCTCCAGCGAGACCTCCACGTCGAAGCTCTTCGACTCGCTCGACATAAACCAGCGCCGTCCCGTGGAGGCGACGCTCGCCACCCTCGTGACCTCTCCGGCAATCTCCAGGTCGGCTAAGGCTGCGAGCTCGACGGTCGCCTTCTGCCCGACCTTGACCTTGTTTACGTCCTTTTCCAGCACCTTCGTCGCCGCCATCATTTTCGAGACCCTCGGCAGCGTGATTATGACCCTGCCTCGGTACACCTTTCCGCCCACTTTTATACTGTCGCGTTCCCAGGGATTGCTCTCCGCGCCGTAGAGAACCAGGCCCTCTTCGGGCGCCGTGATGGTCATCTTGGAAAGCTCCTCTTTCGTTTCTTCCAGGTGCTCGCCGTTCTTCTCGTTGATCCGCCGGGACTGCGCTATGGAAGCCTCTTTCTGGGCCATCTGCGCCTTGGCGGAGAGCTCGGCCTGCTTGAGAGAGCCCCTGGCCTTCTCGACGTCGGCATCCAGGCCGGCCATCCTTGCAGGGTACGTATATTTCCTCAAGAGCGCGTGTGCGAGCCTCGCCGATTCGAGGCCCCTCTCGGCCTCCTCGACGGCAAGTTCGGCATTTAGAAAATCATTCCGGGTTACGTAACCCTTCGCCGCAAGTTCGTCCATACCCTTGAAATCACGCTGGGCCTTCTCAAGCCCGGTCGTCCGGCGCATTATTTCAAGCTCGGCGTCCCTGAATTGCTGGTACGCCTCGCACTTTTCCGGCGCATCGTCGGATGAATAGGCCTCGTCGTCCAGAAAGCCGTTCTCATCCAGCGCGACGGTGCCGTATTTTTCCCTTGTCTTCTCGGCGTTTTCGAGCCCCAGGCGGGCATTTGAAATGCTCGTGGCGTTGGTGAGCTCCTGTATCTTCTTGCCCTCCTCGGCCTGGATGAGTCTCGCCTTGGAGTTTTCCAGCTCGATCTCCTGGCTCGTGAGCTTGTCTTCGAGCTGCGACGAGTCGAGCTTCACCAGGAGGTCGCCTTCCTTGACGCGGCTGCCCTCCTCGGCCAGCTCCACAATCGTCGCCTCGCCGCTTATCTCAGCCATTATCTTGATGGGGTCCTTGGTCTGGAGGTCACCGGTCTGGTGTATGGTTATGTCCAGGTCGCCCCGCCGGACCGCAAACGTCGCGCGGCTCTTTTCCTCCCCCTTGCCGCTTCCCGAACGCCTGATCAGGAAACCCGCTCCCAGAGCCACGACGACCGCCGCCACAACCACGACAATCACCCGGACCAGGCCGCCGCCGCCCGCATCCACCGTTTTCGTCTGGTCATTCAATGCCATTCGCCCCTTTCGTTCACGCGCAGGGTCCCGATGTCCTTGCGCAGCCTTATCGTCGCTATGAGATAGTTAATCTGTGCCTCGACCAGGGCGTTCCTGGCGTTCTGGAGGGCATTCTGAGCGTTCACAATGTCCTGGCTGCTCCGCTGGCCCTTCTCCTGGTAAATCTTCTCCACCTCTAAGCGGTCCATTGCGGTCTTGACCTGTTTTTTCTGAATGGCGAGCGTCACTTCCGCCCTTTGAAGCTTGCGCACGGTGTCCCTGACGCTGAGCCTCATATTGTCCTCGAAAAGCGAGAAGCTCCGCCTCGCCCGCGCAAGGCTGATAAGCGTGCTCTTGTAGGAGTTTCGCTGGGACTTCCTGTCAAGCGGCAGCTCGAGTGTCAGCCCCAGCGACGAAGAGCCGTCGTCCAGCCGATAGTCCGTGAGCATCCCGTCCGCATCGCTTGAAACTCCCGCCTGGAGCGCGAGACTAAGCTGCGGCAGCAACGCATTCCTGGCAATCTCCACCGCGCGCTCGGCGTCCTCGATATGCTCCCGCTGGGTGATGTAGTCCAGCCGGTTTTCGAACGCTGTTTTCGTCGCCATCGCCAGGTCCACGATGATGATCTCCGGCTCGATCTCCTCTTCGGCGATATCCATATGCAGGTCGGCCCGCAGGCCGAGGTCCTGCTTAAACCTGTCAAGCGCCAGGTCATACTCCTCGACGATGTTGACGAGGTCGTTGTCCGAATTGAGCTTGCTCTGTTCCGCGACGAGGACCTCCGCAAAGCTCTTGCGGCCCTTCTTGAAAAGCGCGTTCGACTGCCCGTAGAGAAACTCCGCCTGCCGGACTCTCTGCTTAGCCGTTTCTATCGCGCGCTTTTGCCTCAACAGCCCGTAGTACTGCGTGATGATACCGATTACCATCTCCTGCCGGAAGGACTCGAAGCTGCGCGCCGACTGGAGAAGGCTCCGGCGGGCTTGTACCATCGTCTCCCGTGCGGCAATGCCCGCACCGGCCAGAAGCGGTGCACTGAAGCTTGCCGAAACACTCGATGAATTGCTGTCGGTGCCGGGGCCGCCGACGGTGCCGCTCTGCGAGGCCGAGGTCGAAAGGGAAAATTGCCCGCCGGAAAGAAGCTTGCGAGCCAGGGAAAGC
>JAGHCE010000075.1 GCA_021160625.1 Planctomycetota bacterium
AAGTCAGGCAATCGCCACCACCGAGGTGGCACAGGCGGCTCAGGCCCAGGCCCAAGCCCGGCTCGAAAACGCCACGCTCGAAAAGGACCGCGCAGAGAACCTATACAAAGACAACAGCATCCCCAAGCAAAAGTACGACGCCGCAGTGGCCGCGTACAAAATCGCCTTAGCGGGCAGGGACCTCGCCGCGGCCAATCTCCACGTATCCAAAGCCTCGCTCAGCCTGGCGAATGTCGGTCGCAAACAGGCGCTGGCGGCCCTGGAAGAACTCGACACGCGCATCGCCGATTACACCGTTCGCGCGCCCATCGCAGGTATCGTGACGGCGCGCTTCGTCGACCAAGGCGCAATGGACAATCCAGCTATTCCCATCGTCGAGATAATGGACACCTCCATTCTCAAGGTCTGCTGCGACGTGGCACAGGTAAACGCCGGCAAAGTACGTGAAGGCCAGCCGGTGACACTGAGCGTGGACGCCTATCCCGGGGCTGCCTTCGCGGGCACGGTCACCATTGTCAACCCATCGTTGGACCCGAAAACCAGAACACTGCCCATCGAGATTCATACCGACGGGAAACCCTCACCCGAAAAGACCGCTGAAGGGGCCCTTCTGCGACCGGGTATGTTCGTCAATCTCAGCATAAAAATCGGCAAAAAAACGACTCTTGCCATACCACGGGACTGCCTCCTTCGTCTGCCCGGAACGGGCGTATATTACCTTTTCGTCGTGAAAGACTCCAAGGCCGAAAAGAGAACGGTCCAGGTCGGCATCGGCAGGGGAAACATAGTGGAAATCACAAGCGGCCTGAAGGTCGGCGAGTCCGTCGTCATCCAGGGCCAGGCAAATCTCAAGACCGGCACAGCGGTTATGGAAGAGAAGGGGACCGATTAATGAGGTTGCCTGAATTCGCCGTAAGACGCCGCCATACCGTGATAATGATTTTTTTGGTCATCGCCCTGATGGGTACGATCTCCCTGGCGAAACTCAATATAGACCTACTTCCCGAGATCGAGCCGCCGGCGATAAGCGTCCTCGTGCCCTACCCGGGCGCAACCGCCAGCGATGTCGAAAGCGACGTCACCAAGTACCTCGAAGACGAACTAAACGCCTTAAACAACCTCGACAAACTGACGTCGCTATCCAAAGACAATCTCGCGATGGTCACCTGCAAATTCGACTGGGGCACGAACCTCAACGTGGCGTCCAACGACGTGCGGGACAAACTCGACCTGGCCAAAACTGACGTTCACAAGCATGCCCCTGATGCCGAGGAACCGATCATATTCAAGTTTTTCAGCGCCACGGCTCCCATTATGGCGGTTTCGGTCACCGCCACGGAAAGTTACAAGCAGCTCTATTACTTGGTGGATAAGAAAATCTCGGACCCTCTCAAGCGGGTAAAGGGGGTAGGCGCCATTATGATATACGGCGGGCTACGCCGGCAGATCAATGTGGAGTTCGACAAGAAGCGCCTGGCAGGTTACGGCCTCGGCGTGCCGCAGATAATCCAGGCACTCGCGTCGGAAAACGTTGATATGCCGGCGGGTGACGTAAAGATGGGGAGCCAAATAAATTTCGCGTGACTTTCGAGCGCGTTTGTGCTAACGTAAAGTCGGGCAACGATGAGTCGCCCGGCTTTTTTCGTAATACGTTACGGGTAGAGCATAGTGGGGAATTACGTGCACCCCGGGCTTTTCTCTGGTTCGAGAGATACTCTCTGGGGGTCGAACACGAATCCGCCGCGGCGGATTGCGAACGCACCCCGGAAAATCAGAGAAAACCTCTCAAACTCTCCATTTAACACCCCCCTCAAAGTTAACAACCGCGTAACGCCCGCACGCCGAAAGCAACCGATCCGAACCGCCTCGCAGCGGCAGATTAATCTGAGAGAATGAATAGAGGGCATTATGGAAAACGTGACTGTTCTCGACAGGATGCTTGTCATCGCGGCGGTGGCCTGCGCGTGCGCCCTTGCTGGCGGGGCGGCGGCCGGTGACGCAGAGATCGTGCCGATCCCGGAGTTCAAGCGCTGGGAATCGAACATGATCGAGTACGGCCGCAAGCACTTCGACGAAAGATCGAAGGGCATCTCGGAGGGGAACGTTTGGTACTACGACGGCCAGCGCGTCTTCTACCAGATCGCCGACTACACCGGGGACGAGAAATGGATCGAGGCGGCGCACAACTCGCGCGAGACCTACCGGGGCTACATCCTCGAGAACGACGGCAGGATTCCCGGCTGGCGGATCTTCCCCCACGGTCTGCAGATGGACTGGGAGAGGCACCGCAACGCGGACTCCAGGAAAGCGGCCGTCCTGCTCGCGAAGGAATCGGCCTTTGCCGCGACCGGCGGCGGCGCCGACGAGGGCCTCAGCCGCGAGACGGCCTACTGCATTAATGCCTACATCGCCGCCGAACACCTCGGTGAGCCCCGCAGCCCCCACCTTGAGAAGTCCGTCGCTTGGGCCCTCGGCCACATCAACCAGTGGTTTGTCGAGAACTCCTCCGACAACTGGGCACCCTTCATGTTCGGCCTGACCTGCGAGGCCCTCATCAACTACTACGATAACGTGAAGAAGGACCCGCGCATCCTCCCCAAGATCAAAATGGGCTTGGACGAGTGCTGGAAACGGGCGTGGGTCGAGAAGGACCAGGCCTTCTGGTACAGGGCCAATGACAAGAGCAAGGGCGCGCCGGACCTCAATCTGCTGGTGGCGCCGGCGTACGCCTGGGTTTACCTCCAGACGGGTGATGTTAAGTACCGCGACCGGGGCGACAAGCTCTTCGCCGGGGGCGTCAAGGGCGCTTGGCTCGATGGCGGTAAACAGTTCAGCCAGAACTACCGCTGGAGCTTTCACTACGTAAAGTGGCGTGCCGAAGCGGAGCGTCGCCGCACCGGAATCCCCAGAAAGCCCGGAAAGGGAGCCATATAAATTTCGCGTGACTTCGCGCGACGGATGTGTTAACCTAAAGCCGGGTAGACTGCGGTCACCCGGCTTGTTCCGTAACCTATGACTGGTAAAGGGTTAGGGGGAATTTGCGTGCACCACGGGCTTTTCTCTGTTCCGAAAACGACTCTCTGTGGTACGAAGCGAACCTGTATGGTTGCTCCCGCACCCCGAAAAAACGCGCCAAAACTCTCAGGCTCTCCATTTAACACCCCCCTAAAAGTTAACAACCGCGTAACGCCCGCACCCCGAAAGCAACCAGTTCGAACCATCGTCCTTGGGGTTGATTGACCATGTCAAGCCTCGCACCCAAATTCAGCAAGGGCGACACAGTCCGGGTCCGCTCCAGAACGGCTGACCGAGGAGTGATCATGGACGATCCGCGCCCCCTGGCAGGCACCTACATCTACCGGGGCAACTTTGGAGGGACTATTCGGAACTATGGCGAGGATGACCTCGAGGCATGCGTTGTCACGGAGGACGTGCGCGGTAGTTTCGTGAACGGAAGCTTCGGCGATCGAGAGTCCTGCCGACGATACCTGACATATCTCCGGGTGTCCGGTGGCCTTTCTGTAAAATGGCGTGCTCGAAGGCAGGTGTATTATGATATTGGAATACAAAGGTGACAATTCGCGCCGCGCGTTTCTGGCGAAGACCGCCGGCGTCGGCGCGGCGGTTGCGCTTGCGCCGATTTCACGCCTGTGTAAAGCAGCGAAAGGAGGCCCCATGTCCGAGGAACTCTTCGTCTTTGACCCGGCTAAGGGGTTGGATGATTGGCTGTTGGAAGGGGATGGCCGGGCGAGCGTGACCGACAGCGGGGCCATCCGCGTGGAATCCTACGAGAACGGCACCACAAACCCGGCCTGCTCGCTCTGGTGTCCACAGGTTTTCGACGGCGCTTACCACGTCTCGTTCGACTTCAAGGCGCTGGACATAGAGGGCTGGAACATCATTATGCTCTGTGCCGAAGGGGTTAACGGCGAGGATGTGCTGAGCTGGTCGCGCTCTGCCACATGGTATTCCTACGCGTATACGCGCTGCATGCGGCTCTACACCATATCGTACAGCCGTGGGGATACGGGGCAGTCCGGCATCCGGAAGCTCTGGGCGCCCGCGCACGAGTGTGAGAGAAGGGAGATGGCCCCTCTGGTCAGCGAGGGCCAGGACCGCTGCACGGAGCTTGGCAAAACGTACCACCTTGAAGTGCTCAAGCAGGGCAACAGGATACGCGTTCTGGCGGACGGCCAGACCATACATGACTACCGCGACGACGGCACGTACGGAGCGCCCCTCGGTCGGGGAAGGCTGGCCTTGCGCAACTACACCAGTCCCAAGCGTGTGGAATATACCAACTTCCGCGTCGTCAGGCTGTGAGCCGCTTCCCGGATGGAACCGCCATCAGCATAAGCCGCCGGTCAACGCGCGCCTTCCGTCGACGGTGCCTTTTCCCCGCCGGACGCCTGTCCATCGGTGGGCTTGAAAGGCCCGAGCCGCGCGCAGCATCGCTATTTGCTCGAGGAGGAGTTCTTCCTGCTGGTTCCGGTAAAAGGCGTCGTGGTGCTTATGCGCGAGCCAGGTAGGGTGGGCTTTAGCCCACGTGGAATGATTATGGAAGCTATCTAAGGTGGGCTAAAGTTTACCCGGCGTGGAGGGCCTACCCTACGAGGTTAAAGCATACGTTACGCTACTGGATCTGCATCGTCTGAACATGAACCTTGCGCTTTTCACCCACGTCGAGCGGCTTGCCCGATCTGTGCACCATGAAATCGGAGAGGCCGCTGGTTCGGGGTCTTGTGCCGCCGGTGATCAAGGCCCAAAAAAACGGGTGCAACAGAAAAAGGCGCAAGTTGTAAGTCCAACCTGCGCCTTAGGTTACAAAGTGCGCCCCGAGGGATTTGAACCCACGACCCGCGGATTAAGAATCCGCTGCTCTGCCAGACTGAGCTAGGGGCGCATCATCACGTGGAAATATGCTACAAAACGCCCCGCCCGTGTCAAGTTCAAAGAGGGCTTTGCCCCCTCTCTGCTGTGGGTGCCACGGACGTTGCCCGTGGCAATCAACTGACCTTTTGCGGGCGCGGCAAGCGGCGCCTCTACGCAGGTATTTGTGCGACGGTGGGTTTTGCCCCGCCGTGTAAGTATTCCGTGTGCGACAAGCCGCACCCTACGTCGCTGAACACATTCCGTGGGACAGTTACGAGGATTGCACGGCCGCGGCCGTTTCGCTGGGTGAATAACGTTGAACTGTGCCGCGTCGAGCATTATATTCATATCCGGGCGAGATATGCGGCAACTCTCATAGCAGGGAGGTCGGGAATGCGCAAGGCTGTTTTGATACTGGTTATGCCGGTTATGCTGCTGGCATCGGCGGGAGCGGTCTTCGGCGCGGCCGAGGAGCAGAAGCTGCCCGTCATAATGGTGACCGACGTTGCCGGCCTGGGCGACCAGGGCTTCAACGACGCGGCCTGGGCCGGTGTGAAGCGCGCGGCAAAAGAGTTCGCGCTTCCCATCGACGTCATCCAGTCGCGCGACCAGGCCGACTATGTGGCGAACCTCTCCGCAGCGGCCGAACGCGCGAAGGTGGTCGTCTCCGTCGGCTTTATCATAGCCGATGCGGTAAAACGCGTCGCACCAAAGTACCCCGACACGCATTTCATCCAGATTGAAGGCACCGTTAGCGGCCCTCCCAACGTACACTCATACGGCTTTAAGAGCCAGGAGGCGGGCTTCCTGGCTGGGGTTGTCGCGGCGGCCTATACGAAGACAGGGAAGGTCGGCGCGGTGACCGGGATGGATATCCCGCCCGTCGAGGCCTACGCCGCCGGGTACCTCGCAGGTGTGAAGGCCGTGGAGGCGGCGACCGGCCGCCGGATCGAAGCAACGGTCCTTTCCGCAGGCACCTTCGACGATCCCGTCAAGGGAAAGTCTCTTGCCGACAGCCTCATCTCACGAAATTGCGACGTCGTCTTTCGCATAGCGGGGAACACGGGCGTCGGCGTCTGGGAGGCGGTCAAGGCCGCACCGAGCGTCAAAATCATCTGGGAAGACATCGACCGAGACGCCGTCGCACCGGGCAAGGTCCTGGCCAGCACCTTGAAGCGCGTCGACAACGCGGTCTTCCAGGGCATCCAGATGGCCGTTGACCGAACGTGGGAAGCGGGGCATGATGTGCTGGGATACCGAGAGGGGGCCGTAGGGCTCTCAAAGATGAAGGATTCCCGCAGCCTGTTTTCGGATGAAGGGCTTTCGATGATTGAGCGGGCGAAGTTTCTCCTGGGCCGAGGCGAGGTAAAGGTGCCGACAAAGCGCGCCGACGTCACGGCCTGGCTGCCCCCGGACCTTACGGCTGCGAAATGACCGAGGAAAACACACGAAAGGGTTTCGCGGGAGCGAGCGTCGAGCTTGCCGGCATAGTAAAGCACTTTGGCCGAACTCTCGCCTGCCACGGGGCGCATTTCTCGGCGCAGCCGGGCCGCATTTCGGCGCTGGTCGGCGAAAACGGCGCGGGCAAGACCACACTTATGCGCGTCCTTGCCGGCAGGTTGCGGGGCGACGCCGGGGAAATCACCATCAGTGGCACCCCCGTCCGATTCAAGTCCCCGCGCGATGCCGGCACCCTGGGCATCGCGATGGTCGAGCAGGAGAGCAGGCTGATCGGCGCACTGTCGGTGCTGGAGAACATCATCCTCGGCGCCGAGGAAACGAAGGCTGGGCTGCTTTCGCGGGGGGCCGCCGGGCGCAAGGTGGAGGACATCTGCCGTCGCCTGGGGCTGGCCGTCAGTCTCGACGCGCGCGCCGACACGTTATCCCCCGGCGAGCGCTCCTCGGCCCTGATCGCGCGAGCCCTCTACCGAGGTGCCGGGATTCTCATCCTCGACGAGCCGACCTCGCTTTTGGGCTCCTCCCAGCGCGCTGCACTTTTTGACGTGATGCGCAACCTGGCCAGCTCGGGCGCAACGGTCATTTTCATCTCGCACAAGTTGGGAGAGGTCTTCCAAGTCGCCGACACGATAACGGTGCTTCGCAAAGGCGCCACGGTATTCACACGCGCCAAGGATGACACGTCGCCGGCCGAGGTGGCGGGGGCGATGGTCGAGATGGCGGCGACCGAAGAGCACATCGAGCGCCGAAGCGGGGAGGTGGCCGTCGAGCTCCAGAACATTTCGACGGCCGGGGGCAACCGCGTGAATCTCAGAGGTGTCTGGCTGCAGCTTCTGCGCGGAGAGATAACCGGCATTGCGGGCATCGCCGGAAACGGGCAGCGGGCGCTGGCGGACGTCGTCGGTTATGTCGTCGAGCCGGAATCGGGCTGGCTGGCGCTTCACCCCTGGGACCTTGAGATACGCTGTGTGGGCGAAGACGTGGACTCGATGGACCTCGCAGGGTCGATGCGCGTATGGGAAAACGTCTGCCTCGGGCGCGAGGGCGAGTTTGCGCGGTTCTACGGCCTCGATTCCGGGAAGGCCCGCCGCCGGGCAAGCGAGATGGTGCGGGGCTTCCGGATTACCGGCGAGCCGGACTTGCCGGTCTCGGCGCTCTCCGGGGGCAACAGGCAGCGCCTCGTCCTGGCCAGGGAACTTAGCGGTAAATTCGACGTGCTCGTCGCCGAGGAACCCACAAGGGGCCTGGATATCGCCGGGGCGGCGCTCGTGCGAAAACGGCTGCGCAAGGCGGCTGCCAGGGGTGCCACGGTGCTCGTTATTTCCTACGACCTCGATGAACTCTATGCGCTTTGCGACCGCATCCTGGTAATTGATTCCGGCAGGCTCGTCAAACCCTCCACGCAGCTGCCGCCGCGCGAGGAACTGGCGGAGCTGATGACCCGGTAACACACCCGCCGCCCAATAGGTAGGGCGGACATTCTTGTCTGCCGAACGTTTATTCCGCACGCGCGGCGAAGGCTTTTTAGTTTCGTAGGGTGGGCTTTAGCCCACCTTACAGGGCTTCCATAATTATTCCGCGTGGGCTAAAGCCACCCTACATGGCCGACCTTCCGAGGGCGCGGCAAGCGGCGCCCCTACGAGTAATGTTTGTGCCACGGCGGGTACGCCACACCACCGGCGCATAAATTTCACCCGCCACTGGAGGGCTCGCCCCGCCGTGCCGTATTCCGCGGGCGCGGCAAGCGGCGCCCTTGCGGATGGTGTGTGCCACGGTGGGTCTGTCGGCGGCAAGCCTTGACGGGGTATGCCCCCGGAAGTAAAGTATTGCTTTTACCCGTAACGCGCACACCAGGACTGCATAAGGGGACGCTGATGTACAAAATAGCCGTGATACCGGGGGATGGAACGGGGCCGGAGGTAATTGCCGAGGGGCTCAAGGTCCTGGAGGCCGTCGCCGACAAGAAGGGCTTCAAGTACGAGACGGTCACGTTTGACTACGGCGGCGAGCGTTACCTGGCCACCGGCGAGGTGCTGCCTGCCGACGCGGTCGACCAGCTGCGTTCATTCGACGTCATATACCTCGGCGCCATCGGCCATCCGGACGTTGCGCCGGGGATACTTGAGAAGGGGATCCTGCTTCAACTGCGCTTCGATCTCGACCAGTACATAAACCTGCGGCCGATCAAGCTCTATCCGGGCGTTGACTGTCCGCTGAAGGGCAGGGGCCCCGAAGACGTGAACTTTACGGTCGTGCGCGAAAATACCGAGGGGTTCTACGTGGGCACCGGCGGTGTGATGAAAAAGGGCACCCCCGACGAGACGGCCATCCAGACCGGCATCAACACGCGCAAGGGCGTCGAGCGCTGCATCCGGTACGCCTTCGATATCTGCCGCAAGCGAAACGACAAGAAAATGCTGACGCTGGTCGCCAAGACGAACGTCCTGACGTACGTCGGCGACCTGTGGTGGCGCGCCTTCAACGAGGTCGGCGAGGCGGACTACCCCGACATCAAGCGCGACTACGCCCACGTCGACGCGACGACGATGTGGTTCGTGAAAAACCCGGACTACTTCGATACGCTCGTCACGCCGAACCTCTTCGGCGACATCATCACGGACCTGGGCGCGATGATCCAGGGCGGGATGGGTATCGCCGCAGGCGGCAACATAAACCCCGATCCCGGCGGCGTATCGATGTTCGAGCCCATCGGCGGCAGCGCTCCGAAGTACACCGGCAAGAACGTCATCAACCCGCTTGCGGCCATCTGCGCGCTCTCGATGCTGCTTGACGAACTCGGCGAGACCGATGCGGCGGCCTCGGTAGAGGCCGCGGTGATGAAGGTAACCGGCACCAAGCTCAAAAGCCTCGCTGCAGGCAGGATGGGCTACTCCACGACCGAGGTAGGCGACCTGGTCGTCGAGGCGCTTGCTTAGAAACCCGGCCGGGGCACGGAAACCGTACGGGTTTACAAACACTCTGCCGGTAGGTCCGGGCAAGGTGCCGGCACAGCACGGACATGGCAGACCGCCAAGACAGAGTTGGAGGGTGCTTTATGTGCAGGATTTTATGTGCTGCGGTGATACTGACGGTGATACTTGCCGCTGGTCTTTCTGCCGAAGAACGCGAGCGTTCGTCATCCGGATCGGAAGGTATTATGCCTGTCAATACTATGTCAAAGGAAGGTGGTTTCGTAAGAAACTGGCTCCTGCTGGGTATGTTTCCCAATGAGCCCATCAAAGGAGCCGCCCCTCCCGCCGTGACACGCAGCGGCTTCGACACCGACTATCTTGAGCCACTCGGCGGCGAGAAGACGGCGGAAATCTCCCCAGATACGATCGTCGGGACTCCCGACGGCCCGGTTGGGCCGCCCGTCGCCGTTGAGGCGGACCCCAGCGGGCGCGTCTGCATCGATCCGCTGTTCGATCATACCGACAACAAACTTGCCTACGCCTTTTGCCGCGTGGAGTCCCACCGGGACGAGGTTTTTTACGGGCATTTCGGCTCCAATGACGCGGCGAAGGTCTGGATCAACAGCGAGGAGGTTCTAACCGCCTGGGCCGAGAAGCGCAACAGCCACATAGACCAGCACACCTTCGCCGTCAAGCTCCGCAAGGGCACCAATACCGTGCTGGTAAAGTCCGACAACAAGGATGAAGACTGGGACTTCCTGCTGTCATTGCTGAACAAGGCGGGCGAACAGAAGCGTTGGCACGAAGAGGTCGAGGCCCTGGCGGTCAAACCCGCCGAGACCGTGCTTCCGGAGAAGGCATCCGCCGTCCGGTTTGAGGTCGAGTTCCAGCCGCATTCTCTCCTCTACTCTCCCGAAGTTTCCGTCACGCTCGAGGCGCCGGACGGCCGGGTCCTCGCTCAAACGGCGGTCGAGATCGGCAAGGAGGGGGAAATCACCATCCCGGCCGACGCGGGACAGGTCCTCTTCCTGAAGGCGGTGCTCAACGATTTCGAAGGGCGCTCTCTCAAGGGGATGGCGGGCCTGTTGAGGGGGAATATAGAGACTATTAAGGCCGACGTCCTGCAACGCGCGGCGGCGCTTGAGAACGCCGGGCCCTCCGGTATGCCCACTGATGTCTGGCAGCGCCACATAGCCGCGGCGAAGTATTACGAGTATTTCCTGAAACTGCCTCCCGCAAAGGATGATTACGAGGTTCATATCCGAGGGAAGAGGTGTGCCTCGTCCACCGGGATCGTGCCGAAACTCCTCGAAATCGTACAGGCGCTCGAGTCCGGCAGGGATATTATGACGAATCGTCGCGGGGCGTTTCGGGCAGTGTACATATCCACCGCCGACGACTCGGCGCAGCCTTATACACTCTACGTCCCCGAGAATTACGACGCCGGTAGCGCCTGGCCGCTGGTCATTCACCTTCATGGAATGGGCGGGTGGGCCTCTATGCCGGAAACTTTCGACTGGCCGAGGGAAAATCTGGCGGCCAAGGTAGACGGCAGGGGCGCGGGCAACGGTTACGAAAACCTCGCCGAAGACGACATACTCGAGGTAATCGCCGACGTGAAGCGGTATTACAACGTGGACGATTCCCGCATCTACGTCCGCGGCGGCTCTATGGGTGGTATGGGAACCTGGCATATGGCCTCTACGTATCCTGACCTTTTTGCGGCCGCCGCCTCCTTTTGCGGCAGTCCCGGGGACAACCCCATCGAGAACCTTCTCCACGTGCCCCTGTGGGCCTTTCACGACCGAGTCGACTGGGTGGTCCCGATCGACCTCGACCGTTGGGGGGCGAAGCTCCTGCAGGAGTGGGGCTATCCGGCGAGGATGTCGGAGTCGAACGGTTTCGGGCACAACGCCGCCGGCGGTGCGGCGGCGGCGGGCCATGATTACTCCGCGTGGCTCCTGCGTTCCAGGAAGCCGAAGGCGCCCCCGGCCATCGTCTACACGACTTCCAGCCCCGAAAGGGGGCGCGCATACTGGATTGACATACGCGAATTCACTGACCCGGCCCGCACCGCCACGGTGCGCTCCCGCGTTGAAACGCCCAACAACCTGTACCTTCAGATGGACAATATCGACACGCTCGCGGTTGACTTAATCCCGCCGCTTTTCGAGAAAGACGCACCGCTTGAAATATCCGTGACGAACGTCCTCCTGCGGATGGCGCCCCCATTGCCGCAGCGTATTTTTGTGCACAGAACTGCTGACGGCTACGAAATATGCACAGACGATCCTCTCCCGAAGTCGGCCGTGAGGACGTATACGATGGGCAGCCTCTCCAACCTTCATCGCGGCGAGCCTATCCTTATTGTTGAAGGGACACAGGGCGAAGCCGGCCTGGTGGAGGCGATGGCGGCCTTTGCGGGCAAGATGTCAGGGAGAACGCGGTCCTGGCGCCCGATGGATATGGCGACCATCCCCGTCAAGCGCGATGTTGACGTAACCGACGACGACATCCGAAAACGCAATCTTTTCCTCATCGGGGGCCCGCAGAACAATGCCGTTGCGGGGCGGATTGCAGAGGGGTTGCCCGTTGTGGAACGTGACGGCAAGGTCGTTCTCGACGGCAAGGCTACCTACGACCTCAAGGGCAGGGGGTACACGCTGTACCATTACAACCCGCTTGCCCCCAAACGCCTTGTCTACGTGGTCGCGAGCGCGGATGCTGCCTTTTACGACCTGAAGAACGGCGCCGTCAATAAGGCGCTGGACAATTGCCTTCCGCTCGATTTCTGCCTGCTGGATGTCAAGTCACAGCAGGTTGTCAGGGAGGTTTCCTGGGACAAGCGCTGGAAGCCCGCCGAGCGGTTTTTCAAGTCACCGCTTCTGCCCTCGGTTTTCGCGGGACGCGAGGCGCTTCGGGACGAGATGGCGGTTTCTATGCTCCGCGCGGCGAATGCGGACTTCGCAGTCTGCCGTGAGGTCGCAGACGAGGACCAAGACAAGCCCCTTTACGATACCTCGCAGGCGAGGTGGGCCGACTTCGAGGCGAGTGGTGTGAACAACTGGCCGCTCGTGGCCGCCGACGTAAGCGGTGAGGAACTTCTCGATATCGCGGCCACCGCCCACGGCAGCGATAGACTCGTCATCCTGCCAAAAATGGACAAGGACTCGATACACAAGCAAGACACTTACCGTGTCTGTATGCGAGGGGGCACCTTGTGGACGCTGACCCGTACGCGCAAGAAGAACTTGCAAACCATCCGCTTCATAACGCGCGACTGGTATAACGACCTGAAGAAAAGGCTGTACGGGGAGTAGAAAACCGCTCAGGGCTTGTCCGAATCGTCCGTGCCGCTGGAACGGTGTGATGCTGCAATGGCGTACCGCTGGAACGGCATGATACGGCAGCGGGGCGCTGAGGGGGTCTACTTCTTCGCGGCCTTCGGCGCGGGCGAGCCTTCGAGGTCGGTTTTTATCGCCGTTATCCCTCCGGCGACGGCCTTTCGCCATTTCGAGAGCTGCTCATCCTGAACGCGAACGGGCTTCCAGCTGCTGTCGAGCGTCCAGCGTTTGCAGCGGCGTTTTATTTCCTTCAGCAACTTTTGGGCCCGGTGCGCGGTGTCGACGGCCTTCGGCTTTCCGGAGGACTTCGCCTGCGCGATGCAGTTTTCCAGCGTCAGCGCATAGCGGTAGTCCAGGATGCCCTGGGCGGCCCGTTCATATCGCAACGTCGGCAGCGGCCCGTCGGGCGACGGGTAAACCACGTAGCCGACGGCCTCATCCCAGAAGGGGTTAAAGGAAAAATCGCGGAAGTCGAAGTGCCACTGCCAGTAGCCTTCGGGCTTCTGCGACCAGATGTAAAAGCCGAAATCATACCGGCGGAAGCCGCCGCCGTTGAAGAAGCGAAGCGGTTTGCCGCTTTCGCGCGCGTACTCGACGGAGCCGGCGTTATGGGGAGAGGGGTGCGGCTGAACAACGTCCTCGGCGCCCAGGATGGGCCGGTAGGAAACGCCGTTCTGGACGTCGCACATAGTTGTAACCGTCGAACGCATCCCGCCGACCTCACGGATGAGTCCGAGGTAATAAAGCGTCCCCTCCATATTGCGGTTCCAGGGGTTGATCTTCTTTTCCCTCGGCTCGTCGACGGCGTACGCAAGCAGTTTCACGCCGGCCTCGTCCCACCAGTCGCGTATCTGGGCGACGGCGCTCTTGTAGGCCTTCCGGTGAAGCTCACAATATTCGTCAATACGCTCTGTCCCGGTTCTGGCGGCGACAATCTGGCGCGCCGTGGTCAAGAGGTAGGTCTGGCCGGCAAAGCGCGTGTTTACCGAATACCGCTTCAGAAGCTCCCTGTAAGGCTCCAGGGCCGAGAAGTCGAGCCGGACGTCCCCCTGGTGCGACACCGAGACCACCTTTGGAACCGGCACGGTGATGCCGTTGAAACCGTGTTCGTGGAGCGACTTGATATCCGCCTCAAGCATCGCCACTCGGTACGCCTCGATCTCCCTGTCGCGGCTCGTGGGCCTCTTCGGGACGTCATACTCGACGTGCGACGTCCCGCGCGCCGTGACCCCGCCCAAAAGGCCGGTGCAGTAGCCCTTCAGCCACGGGTCGCTGTACCAGACACCGATGGAGCAGGCCGGCTCGGCCAGTTTGAAAGGGTATACCCGCACGGCAAGCTCCAGCTCGGCGGGAGGGGCGTTTTCCGGCTTGATGCTTATTGTGCCTTTGTAAACATCCGCCTCGGCGTCGGGTGGAACGTTGAGGGTGAGCCACCAGCGCTTGGTGATGCGTGCAGGCAGGGTGATTTTTCCCTGGTCCTGGATTGTCTCCGGCAAGATGACATATCCGCCGTCCTTCGGCCGCAACATATACCGGACCGACCGCACGGCAACCGCCCCGGCGCCGATCGTCGCCCCGGAGGACGACTGGAGATCCGAGACGCTCACGTCTATCTCTGCGAGTTTCTTCAACGCGCGGATGCTGAACGTAACCGGCACGCGCTCGGCCTGCGCGCCTGCAACTTCGATTCGTTTCCGCTCGTCGCGCGCGTCGGGCACCGTATTCAACGTCACGTCCCGGCCCCATCCTCGGCTGAAGACGACATAGCCTCGCTGCTTCTCCTGGGGTGTAGCCCTTGTGCGCCCCTTGGAAGGCTGCGGCTTGATCTTGACCTCGTTGAAAAGGAAATACGCCTTGCGCGCGGCCTGCGTAGCCGTTATGAAGGTATCGAACTCATTACTGGAGACGTCCGCGTCCGGGCAGATGACAAGCGCATAGAGCCTACAATTTTCAAGCTCCAGCACGAGCCGGCCGTTCGACTTGAACTCGAAGGGCCTCCACAGTGCCGACGGCTCGACGTACCGGTCCCACCAATCCACGCCGGGCAGGTCGTCGAACTGCACGCCGTAAAAAAAGCCCTTCTCGCTGAAGAACCGCTTCGGCGAGAGCTTCTCTGTGACAATGACGCGCCCGTTGGCTCTGACCTTGAAATCCTTCCCCGCAACCAGCCCGCGCACCACGTTCTGGGCGATGAGCACGCCCCTGCAGGGGCCTCTCGGAAGGCCGGATACAATCACCTTCATCTCGTCGGCCGCAACGTAGTCCCCCACGAGGGGGTCCGGGAAGCGGCCGTCCCTGTCCCGTCCAAAGGCCGCACCGCGCGAGATGGCGACGTTATCCGCGCCGGGCACCGGCTGGAAGCCGGGCCACGCCCAGGCCGTCCCGAAGTCGTATGCGCGCGCCTTTCGCGGAAGCGGCGCGGTCTTTACCTGCACTGGTACCGGCACAGGCACGACCGGGGCAGTCTGCTGTGGGACTTGAACATCCGCGGCCTCGCCTGCCGGCTGCCTGCCCAACAACGTACAGCCGGCCGTACCCAATGCAAGCACAAGAAGGACGGCAAGACCGAAGCCCGGACAAGTGCACCTCGTCATTGTGCATTCTCCCTGCATCGTTTTCTGCAAACGCAATGCATACGTGCGCGGCAAATCCCACACTACCTTTCTCTATGTCGGCGGCCAACGGCGGCGTATCGGGAAAGGATGCTCCCCATCGGCACGACGGCCCCTACAGCAATTCGTCCAGGTCCTCCGGGGGCAGAGACACCTCCTCGGCAACCAGGTCTGAGGCAATCCGGGCCAGGGCATCGGCACGCTCTTTTTCAGGACCATCAGGATCAAAGTCAAAATCCCCTTGGGTCTTCCTCTGGAGAGCCGCCCACCCCCGTGCCCTCATCTCGGCCTGTCCGGAGTTCATCGCCGAAAGCATAACGAAAAGCGCATCCTGCGCCCCGGCAATCTCGGCTACCGGACGAAGCGCCTCCTCGTCCGCCCTTGTCCAGATCATATCACCGGAGGCTTGCGCCAAATTCGCAAGCGCCTCAGGGTCCGCCGCTTCAACAGCGACGCCGACGACAGTGCTCTCGCTGAGGGGCCACTTGCACGCCGTCCGTGAGAGCACCTCGCGGCTGAGGCCAGCTGCGGCCTTGTCGGGAGGATAGGGGCACGTCGCGAGCACCGTGACCGGAATCTCCCGCACGTCCCACCAGAGCGGCTTCGTGGCGACAATTTTCGTGTTTACCATTGAGGCCACGGGGATGGCCTCGTCGCCGGCGGCCCGAAAGCCGTAGTTGTACGGTACAAAGGCCACGTCAAAGCCCTCATGCTTAACGAGCACCCTCTCCAGGACCTCGATATTCTCGCCCGAAACACCCGTCATCCGCACGCGCCCCTCGTGCTTGAGGCGCTCGATGATATCGAGGCAGTCGGTGATCGTCTCGTGCAGGAAAGTGCCGCCCTCGAAGGTTTCAAGCGTAAGGGTCTTGCCGTTGCCGCCGTCGGAGAGCTTCTCATTTCTTACCGACTCGAAATCGACGCTCCTACCGCGCCCGAGGTCTATCACGAAGCAGTCGAGGTAATTGCTGGAGAGCCGCTGGAGCCTGTCGGAGAGCTCATGTTCGAGGAAGGGGGCCAGCCGCATCTTGTGGCGGGTGAACGCCGCGAAGAAGTCCGGTATGCCGGCGGTGACTATGGTGTTTCGCCTGACGGAGAGGCTTTTTACGGCCTCGCCGACGGCGCTTGTTTCCTCGGGCCGCAGCGTGTGGAAGAAGTTGATTCCCAGGTCAAGGGCCTTTGAGACAACTGCCTCGAAGTCCTTTCGCGAGAGGTTCTCTGCGGTTGCGCCGTCGAGCACAATCTCCGAGACGTCCGTGTTTGCCAGCTGCCGGTAGTTCATATCCTGCTCCCGCTTCGTGCGAATCCTCGCAGATGCCGCGTACGTCTTTGCTTTCAGACCTACCGAATATATCAGCCGTTGCCGTCCGCCGCAAGAAATTATGCCGTCTTGTACGTGACACGGCGGCGATTTTGCTATAGAATATCTTTCCCGCAGGAGGTTGCAATATCTCCGGACCACGGGATTTTGCGAGTTCGGCTGTGTCAGTTTGCACCGGCTGCCCTGCGCTTCGGTACTCGAAGGAGACCCCAATGGCCATAGTGATGCCGTTTCTCGGCCTGTGCCTGATGCTCTTTGTGGGCCACTTCCTGCGCTCACATATCAGGATTCTGCGCAAGCTCTACTTGCCGTCGTCGATAATCGCCGGCCTTATGGCGCTCATCATCATCCAGATTTCCGGGCACTACGGAGGCACCTGGCATGAGGACTGGATCGCCGGCTGGGGCAAGCTTCCCGGCTTTCTTATCAATATCGTTTTCGCGTGCCTCTTCCTCGGCGTGACTATCCCGAAGATCTCCACCCTCTGGCACCGCGCCGGACCGCAGCTTGCCTACGGCCAGGTCGTCGCCTGGGGGCAGTACGTCGTCGGCATAGGGCTCGTGATGGTTCTCCTCGGGCCGCTCTTCGGCGTCAATCCTATGTTCGGCGGGATAATCCCCGTCGGCTTCGAGGGCGGCCACGGTACGGCCGGAGGCCTGGAAACGCAGTTCGTGAAGCTGGGCTGGACCGAGGGCAAGGACATCGCGCTGGCGAGCGCCACCGCCGGCCTCTTGAGCGCCGTAATCGTCGGAATGATCCTCATCAACTGGGCCGCCAGGAAAGGCTATACTGTCCGTCGCCGTGAGCCCGATGATATCGCCGAGGATGATTCCATAGCCGTCATCCCGCTGGACCGGCGTCCCGAGGCAGGCAAGCTCACCGTGCGCTCGGACGCCGTCGAGGCATTTTCCCTGCATATCGCCATCGTGGGCCTCGCCGTCTTCATCGGTTTCGTCATACAGATGGGCTTGAGGACCGTCGGCGGTCCGGGAAACACCGCGAATCCCAGCGTCTTTTCCCAGGTTATGAACTCCTTCCCACTGTTTCCCCTCTGCATGCTCGGCGGCATAGTCGTCCAGCTGCTGGCCGACCGATTCGACAAGTACCGCATCATCGACCCGGGCCTGACCCGCCGCATCCAGAACTCGGCCCTCGACTTCCTCGTCATAGCCGCCATCGCCACGATACGTATCGAGGCCGTTCGCTCTGCTATCTGGCCCTTCCTCATCATCGTCGCCGCCGGTATCCTCTGGAATGTCTTCTGCGTCGTCGTCCTTGCGCGCCGCATGCTCCCCGATGCCTGGTTCGAGCGCTCCATCGCCGAGATGGGCCAGTCAATGGGCGTGACCGCCACCGGGCTTCTTCTCCTGCGCGTCGTCGACCCGGATTACGAGTCACCGGCCGCCGACGCCTTTGCGTCAAAACAGCTTATGCATGAACCCTTTATGGGCGGTGGCCTCTGGACATCCACCGCCATTCCGCTTCTGGCGGCCGCCGGCTCGGGGCCGGTTTTCGCCATAGCAATCGGCGCAGTAGTCGTCTGGCTGGCGATCGTCTTTATCCCGAAGGCCCTGCGGGACCGGTGAGTGTCTCGCGTGACGGAAATGCCGGAACCCCGCTCTCGGCGATGAAGTCTCATAACATAGCACGGCATAAGGCCGGCAGCGCCCATACAGCAAGGAGCTTGATATGAAAAGAATAACCCTGGCCGTCGCAATGTTCCTCGTCATCCTGGTTATCTCAGCGGCGGGCGCCGGGGAAATCACAAAGGGCCCGTATCTCCAGGCGCTTACCACCACGGGGGTCACCGTTATGTGGGAGGCGGCCGAAGCCTCGCCGGCGACGCTGGAATACGGCCTGACCGGCGCCCTCGGCAGGACCGTAAGCGTTGAGCCATCACAGGACCTTCGGAAGGTCCGCCTCGAAGGTCTTGCGCCCGACAGCCGCTACTACTACAGGGTGACACAGGGCGACGCCGGGAGTCTCACCTACTCGTTCAAGACGCTGCCCGAGAGCGGGCCGTTCACGTTCGTTGCCTATGGCGACACCCGCACCAATCCCAACGACCATTTCCTGGTGGCATCGCTCATTGCAGGCTGCCGTCCGGACTTCGTAGTGCACACGGGAGACCTGGTAGGCGACGGGAGAAACCCGGAGGACTGGGCCCGGCAGTTCTTCGCACCGGCAGGGCCGCTTATGGCCCGGTATTGCCTTTTCACCGCCGTTGGAAACCACGAGCGTGAAAGTGACTTGTACTACAAGTATTTCAGCGCTCCAAGCGGGAAGCCCTGGTACTCCTTTGATTGCTGCAACGCCCACTTCATTATCCTCGACAGCTGCGTGGACATTGAGCCCGGCTCCCAGCAGTACAAGTGGCTTGTTGATGACCTTTCTTCGACACATAAGACCTGGCGCTTCGCCGCCTTTCATCATCCGCCGTATTCATCGGGCCCCCACCGCTCCTCGGTGTGGTTGAGAAACATCGTCGAGCCGGTCTTCGCCCGATACGGCGTAGACATCGTATTCAACGGCCATGACCATACCTACGAGCGCACGTGGCCGGTCGTCTCCGCATTCAGCAAGGTCCACCCCGTGACCTACATCGTTACGGGAGGAGGAGGAGCGCCGCGTTACAAAATTGCCGGCGATTTTTTCACTGCGGCCAGATTGTCAGACCTCAACTACTGCCTCATTTCTGTGGACTCCAATACCCTGAAGATCAGGGCATATAACAGCCATGGAGAGGAATTCGACTCCTTGAGCATCGTCAAGATGGGTGACGCCTACGCGAACAATTACCTTGCCAAGACGGTGCCGATGGAGCTGGGCGATGTGGAGGGAACCGTCGAAGAGGCAATAGGATACAGGCGTCTCGAGTATCCGACCTCGGCCCGACAGGAGACAATCGAATTCGAGTTTGCCGCGCCGAAGTGGAGCAACCTGAAGCTTGAACTCAACTGGGAACAACCCAAGGCCGGCAATGCGATACACCCGGCGAGTGCCTTCGTCGATATCGACCAGGGTCGGACGGCAAAGGTCACCTTCACGTTCGATATCGCCCCCGAGGATACCTCGCGGCCGTCGCTGGCGATCAGGGGCACCACGTCGCTTGGCGATTTCAGCTCCCAAAAGCGGCCTATCGGCTTCAATAGAAAACCCAAACCGAAGAAAGACTGATACACAAGAAGGGGGGGGGCTTCGCCCCCTTTTTGCTACGGAGCCCGGCACGTTGTGCCGGGAATCCGCCGGCCTTTCGAAAGGTTATGTGGCAGTGGTGGCCGCGTAGGGCGCGGGGGGGGCTTCGCCCTCTTTCTGCTAAAGGGGGCCACGGGCGTTGCTCGTGGTGATCAACTGACCTTCCGCGGGCGAGGCGTGCCTCGCCCCTACATAACAATGTGGCGTTGGTGGCTTGTCCTGTAGGGCGCGGCTTGCCGCGCCGTCGAGAGGGTCTTGGTCCCCGTCTTTGCTTATGTCAGGATTTTCTTTACGACGTCGATGGTCCGGCCCGCGTCGCCGGTGGCCTGGGCGCGCCTTAGCGCCGCGCGACGGCGGTAGATCATAAGCGCCTTCTTCATCACGTTCGCGAAGAGCTCCCGCGAGAGCGACATCGCTTTGACGGGTTCCATGCGATAGGTGAACTGGTCCTCGCCGAACCAACCCTCGTAACCCGTGTCGACGGCCGCATAGCAGAAGTCCGCCATACGCCAGTTGTCGCCGGCGCCCGCGACACGGTCCTCGTCGTTGGAGTGGAGCTTGGCGGTGTTGACGTGGAAGTTTGCCACAGGGACGCCCATTCTCTTAGCGAGATAGAGGTTGTCGGCGGGCTCGTATCCGTACATCTGCTCGTGGCCGTAGTCGATGCAGATGCCCATATTCGCCGTGCCGGTGATCCGGTTGACCTCCTGGGCGATAAGCATCGCCTTCTGCGAGGTAGCCACGACCATATTGCCTTCGCGCGGTTCGTGGAGCTTGGCCTCCGTGCCGAACATAAGTCCCTTGTCCGCCGCCCTCCGGCTGATCGCCGCGCAGGCGTCGATGTAACGGTCAAGCAAAAGCCCGTAGTTTGCCTGGAAGTTGTAGTCCCAGCCGTCCGAACCCGGCCAGAGCGCCACCGACGAGCAGCCCACCTCCGCCGCGATGTCAGCCGCCTGGAGCGCCACGGCCAGCGCTGCCTTACGGATGTCGGCGTCGCCGCTTGTCACCGAGCCGAGCTTCCACTTCGGGTGCGTCCAGAGATTTATATTCATATTTGTCGCGACAAGCCCCGCGCGCCTTACCACCTGGCGGACCTTCTTGACGAGTGCGGGGATTTTCCTGAAGCGCTTGTCCGTGAAGACGCTCTCGTGAAACTCGATGCCCCTGACGCCGGCGGCCGCGACGCGCTTTATCTGGCCGAATATCGAGTCGTCGAACTTGGGGTCGTCGGTGTAGCCGCCGGTTGCAAACCTGTCGGCAAACGGCCCGGCCGCCCAGTGGCCGGCGGCGAACTTGACGCCGAAATCCTTGAAAAACCTGTCAACCTTCGCGCCCTCAAGGTAGCCCTTGTAGACCGTGTTCAGCTTGGCAAGGGTCTTTTTCGTGACGTCCATCTGCATACCTCCTTGTGTCCGTAGTCCCGGCGGGCATCTGTTACCTGTCGCATAATAGACGATTCCCCTTTCCGTGTCCAGCACAGAAACCTGTCCGGCCGCAGAAAGCAATCACCAGGGGGGCAGCGGTGCGGTCTGGATATCGGCGTTCCCAAAGTGAGGACAATGTGTATAATCGGCCGTTTGTTCCAACAGGCGCCGCACTTGCATCGAAAGTGGATGCAGGTCGGCTCTCCAGATTCTGTCTCAAGCAAAAAGGAGCTGCGAATGGAAAGAGAAATGGTGATAACCTTCCCAGATGGTAAGGGCGTCGAGGCATCTTACAAGGGCACCGTCATCAAGATAGGCCCGTGGGAGGGGTGGCACGAGGGTTCGGTGCCAAGCCCCTTTGATATGTTCGTTTTTTCACTGGGGCTCTGCGGGGCTGCCAACGCGTTTGCCTTTATGACACACCGTGACATCCCGCTTGAGAATACCAGGATCGTCCTGCACAGGTTCACCGACCGCGAAAAGAGGATGATCACGAAGTTCACATTCGAGGTGTTCCTACCGGCCGATTTCCCGGAGAAGTACAGAAAGGCGGTTGTGCGCGCCATTGAGGCCTGCTCCGTCAAAAAGCATATCGTCGATGCGCCGGAGTTCATCGTTGAGGTGAAAACCGGATAGGGGCAGGGCGCGCCGTGCCATCGGAAGGTCAGTTGACTGCCGCAGTCATGTAGGGCGCGCCCTCCACGGTGGGTAAACCTTGCCGTACGCGGAATAAACGTTCGGCAGATAAGAATATGCCTTCCGCCGGTTATGCCCCTTACTGTACCGTTCGATGTGAGAACAATGAAGGATCGGATCCACGCAGCAAATAGGAAGCGTTGGGACGCTGCCGCACGGCGGTGGGCCGAGGGTGCCGACAGCCGCGGATACTGGAAACGATGTCCACAAGAGCCCGAACTCGTCCTGTGCGCGAAGGAATTGGAATACCTTGGCGACATCTCGGGCAAGCGCGTCTGCGTACTCGGAAGCGGCGACAACCAGGTTGTTTTTGCGCTCGCAGGACTTGGGGCGGCAGTAACTTCGGTTGACATCTCACAGAACCAGCTCGACATTGCTGCGCAACGCTCAAAGACACTCGGTCTCGGGGTTTCGTTTGTTCGAGCAGATGTCACCAATCTGTCGCGTCTGGCTGACGCATCCTTTGACGTCGTGTACACGGGAGGGCATGTGGCGGTCTGGGTAGCCGACCTTGCCGGGTACTACTCGGAGGCGGCCCGCATTCTTCGGCCCAACGGGCTCTACATTGTGAACGAGTACCACCCCTTCCGCAGAATCTGGCAAGAGTCCGGAGATTCGATGATTGTGGAGTTCGGTTACCTGAAGCGAGGGCCGTTCGAGTACGACTTGTCTGACGACATCCTCCGAGGCGAAGCAGGCCCCCTGAAGTCCTATGAATTCCATTGGACCGTCGCCGATTACCTTAACGCAACCTTGAGGGCAGGATGCCGGCTGCTCCTGGTCGATGAATACGGCGAAGAGGTGTGCGACTGGGAAGGTGCGCCTATGCATGGGCTGCCCGAATTTCTTCTCATCATTGCACGGAAGAACGTCGAATCAACAAATCCATGCGATAAAATATGAATGCAAAAAGGGGACAGTACACTTTCTGAACCTTGTAGCGCGCGCAGCCGATAGGGGCACGGAACAGAATATATTGTCCCCTTTTTGTGAGAATAGTCGAATTGCCTCACTTCTATTGGGCTTGATTCCCGGTTTTTGCAGGAGCGGCCTGGGCCGGCTTCAGGAACTCCTCGTAGCGGCCCGTTGACGTCAGGAGGTTCACCACACTCTCGGCCACCTCCATGTGGGCGTGTCGGATTGACGATTCTTCCTCGCGAATGGCCTCGCGTCTCTGGATAACCTCGTCCACGGTTATGAGGCCCTCGGTGTACTGCTGGATGCCCTTGCGGAAGTCCTCGTAATAGGCGACCAGGTTGACTTTTCGCGTTTCGGCCTCGGCTGCGTACGTTTCGAGCGAACTATATGCCTCAAGTGTATCGTAATGGATCTCGCGCCGGCGGCTCACGACGGCGTTTCTGTATTCGCGTATCTTGGCCAAGGCGATATTCTCAAGGTTCCTTGATATTCTCCTGTCGATATGGACAAGATTGACCCCGCTCGAGACCACGTAACCGGCTTGGCCATCGAGACCCCCGTCGCCGGCGAAGTTCCTTTCAGCGGACAGGAAAAGCGACGTGTCCCACTTGCCTTTGCGGGCGAGGTTCACCTCGGCCTGTGACGCGGCGATGGAATTGTGAAGCGTTTTGGTCTCTTCATCGGTCTCGAGGGCAACCCGCTCCAGGTCTTCCAGGCGTTCTCCTTTGAACGGGTTGAAACCGTCAGTGGACACCCGAACGGACGTCTCAAAGGGTATGCCTGTCGACAGCTTGATGTTTTCTGTCTCAATCTGGAACCTGTGCCTGACGGTCTTCACTTCTGCAAGGCCGGATGTGATTGTGGCGCGCAGTTTGTCTTGGTCGGCGGCGGTGTCGCGGTCATTGAGAGACGAGGCAACATCGAGCAGTTCCTGCAGATCCTTGACGAATCGCTCCTCGGTACGGAGGTTTTCATATCGCCGCTGTGCCCGGTTGAAATCGTGCAGCGCCTGGCCGATTCTCCATCGTATCGTCCTGTAGTAGCCCAGACGCGCGTCATTGACCTCGGTCTCGTGGTAAATCCGATCACTCGAACGCTGCAGGGCCTCACGGCTCCCGAATAGCGGCACCGAAATGGTCCCCTTGACAAAAGCATCCGCCTCGTGGGCATCCTGAAAGTCGGACAGGGCGTAACCCGTGGAGATGCGCAGGGAGGCCGTGTTGTAAAACTCCTTGTTGACGAATACCCCGGGCGCGAGGGTTTTCTCGACATCCCTGTCTGCGCCCACGTGAGACCTGTCGTAGTCGAAGTCTACCCCGAACCCGTACGAAAGCCCCTCGCGGTTTGATACGAAGAAATCATACCGCGCCTCCTCGGCGGCCTTGCGCTCGAATGCGCGCCTTATCTCCGGCGAAAACCGCACCGTCAATCTCATCACCGTCACGGGATCAAGCACAACAGGAACTTCGGTTGACGGTTTCCCGCCGTCCGCCGAGTCTTCTGCGTCGGTGTGTGGCCTTTCCTGCAGACTCCCCGCAGCCTGCCCCGCATCCAGGCTGGATGTTGCCGTTAAGCACGTCGCCGCAAAGATCACGAACCCTGCAAAGACCAAGGCTTTCAAGAATACGTTCATAAGAACACCTTCCCCCGGCACGATTGTTTCCCCGGATTTTCCATAACGCAAGGCCCCTTGCCCCCCCAGGCCAAGTGCTCCCCTGCGCGCTGTTGCGGATGCTCTGGCCCCCGGGACACTCGAA
>JAGHCE010000215.1 GCA_021160625.1 Planctomycetota bacterium
CAACCTGCCGCCGGGAAATCTCACGCGAAGTTTACCCGCCGGAATGCCTTCCAGGCCCTTGCGTATGACGGCCTCGATCGACACCTCCCTGCCACGCAGGAAATCGGCGTCTCCCGGCACGATTTTCTGTATGCGCGCGCGCCCCACGGCAGGAACAAACCGGGTGGGATTGAAGAGCATCGAGACGCCGGCGGCGAAGTTCTGCGGGGCAACCAAGCCGTAAAGCACCACCGCAACAACCACTGCCGCGCAGGCGGCCGCACGCCGTTTGAAACCACGGCGGTCCACGGCCGAAAGGATGTCGAAGCCGCGGGCGCGGGTAACGCACTCGTCGATGGCCCGGAAAAGCAGCAGCGGCGATGCGCTTCTGCGCTCGCCTGAGAGCTGCACCGCGTTTATGAGCGAGTTGTCCAGGCCGTCGATTTTCTCTTCGGCCATTCGCGCAAGGGATTCGTAGGTGGGCCGCCACATAAGCGGCCTTACGACCCACAGCACAAACGCCGCCGAGCCGACCCCCGCCACGGTCACCAAAGCCGCCCAGCGCGCCCAGGGCGCCCGAAGCGCAGGCAGTATATTGGCGCCCACGAGAAACGCGAATACAAACACCGCGCCGCCAAGAACCGCCGCGAAACCCAGAAAGCCCGTCAGAATCCGCGCGGATTTCGTGTGGTCCTTGAGCGCTAAGAGATCAGACTGGATATCCTCGGCCCTGGCGCTGCCCGTACGACTCGTCATAAGGCGCCTCCTCGTCGGCCCTTTCTTCCAGTGTAAACACACGCGGCAGGTGAGTCAAACGCCTTGATGTAGTACGCCGTTTTCCCTTGACCGCAATGCCCGCCCAAATATATTAGATTGTTTCCGGTTTGAACACGCTCCGGACGCGGATGTTTCACCGAGGAGACGCCTTTATGCCGTCCATTCAACACATAGACTGGTCCGAACCCGACGCCAGGGCCCAGCTTGACGCCCTGCGCAAGTCACTCGGGATGGACACCGGCCAGATGACAAAGGCCTCCCAGGAAAGAACCGTGGAGGTTTTCGGCGAGCACTTGAGCCCCTTGTCCGTCGTCAGGCGGATTCTCGACGAGGTAAAAATGCGCGGCGACGATGCCGTCGTGAAATACTCCGAAAAAATCGACTCCCTGATGCTCGAACCGGGCCAGTTCCGCATCGAGGCACAGGAGTTCGAGGCGGCCTGGAACCGCGTTGACGACAACTTTCGCAGGGCACTTGAAGCCGCCAGAAAAAACATCGAGGCGTTCCAGCGGCATATCCTCGGAACCGAAGCCGGCCTATTTGAACGCGACGGGGTACGGCTGGAGGCCGTCGCTCGGCCGCTCGCACGGGTCGGCGTCTATATCCCGGGAGGGGCAGCAGCTTACCCGTCGGCGGTGCTGATGGATGTTATCCCCGCACAGGTGGCCGGCTGCCGGGAAATAGCCGTCACGACGCCGACGGCGAATCTCAATGACTCCGTCTTAGCGGCCTTTCACATCCTGGGTCTCAAAGAGGTCTACCGCATCGGCGGGCCGACCGCCGTCGCAATGCTGGCCTACGGGACCGAGACCGTCCCGAAAGTCGATATGATCGTGGGCGCAGGCAACATATTCGTGACGCTGGCCAAGCGCGAGGTCTGCGGCACGGTGAAGATAGATATGTTCGCCGGCCCCAGCGAGATTTTCGTGATAGCCGACGAGACGGCCGATCCTGATTACGTGGCGGCAGACCTCCTCTCGCAAGCGGAGCACTACCCCGGCTCGGCGATTGCGGTGAGCGATTCACCGGAATTGCTCGCGGCCGTCCAGAAGGCCCTTTCGAGGCAGCTCGGCACGCTCGCGCGCGAAGAGATGTGCCGCGAATGCCTGGAAAAGTACGGGGCTCTCGTCGCCGTGGCGAACCTTGACGAGGCGATCGAAGTGGCCAACCGGGTCGCCCCCGAGCATCTTGAAATCATAACAAAGGACCCGCGCGCCGTCGCCCGACGGATAGAGAACGCCGGGACGGTGTTTTTGGGAGCGGATACGCCGGAGGCCGTCGGCGACTATCTCGCCGGGCCGTCGCACACCCTGCCGACGGGAGGCACGGCGCGGTTTACAAGCGGGCTCTCAGCGCTCGATTTCCTCAAGCGTATCACGTTCGTCGAGTACTCCAAGGAAGCCCTGGAGAGGGAGCTGCCCGATATCGAAACCATCGCAAGGAGCGAAGGGCTCGAAGCCCACGCCCGGGCGGCCAGGATACGCATTGAAAAGGAATAACGAAATGTTCGTCAGGCCCAACATCGCCGGGATGCAGCCCTATATCCCCGGTGAGCAGCCTTCAGGCAGCGGATTCGTCAAGCTCAATACCAACGAGAACCCCTATCCGCCTTCGCCACGGGTCGTGAGGGCGCTTCTGGCCGAGGCATGGGGTGCGCTCAACCTCTACCCCGACCCGATGGCTGATGCCGTTCGGGACCGCCTGGCGAAGCGTTTCGGCCTCAAGAGGGAAAACTTTCTCATCGGAAACGGCGGCGACGACATCCTGACCATCGTTACGCGCTGCCTCGTCGATGAGCACGATCGTGTTGCCTGCCCCGTGCCCACCTACATCCTCTACAGGACGATGGCCGACCTGCAAGGCGGCGAGATAATCGAAGTGCCGTTCGGGGAAGACTTCTCGCTGCCTGAGGGGCTCTTCGGCAACGAGGCCAGGGTGACTTTTCTCGCCAACCCCAACAGCCCGTCGGGGACGGCGGCATCCGTGTCCGAAGTGAAGCGCTTAGCCGAGAGCCTCGACGGGGTTCTTGTCGTCGACGAGGCCTACGCGGACTTCGCCGAAGAAAACTGTATGGATCTCGTGGGCACGCTGGCGAACCTCTGCGTGCTTCGCAGCTTCTCGAAGTCGTTTTCGCTTGCGGGCCTCAGGATCGGCTACCTGGCAGGTCCGGCCGATTTTGTCGCCGAGTGCCTCAAGGCAAAGGACTCGTACAACGTCAACCGCCTGTCAATCGTCGCGGCGGCGACGGCACTTGACGACTACGATTATATGCTCTCCAATGTCGAGCAAATCCGGCAGACGCGGCGGTTCCTGGCCGACTCGCTCGATGCGCTTGGTTTCAAGACGCTTCCCTCGCAGGCCAACTTCGTGTGGACCAGGGCACCCGCGCCGGGGGCAAAGGCGATATACGAAGACCTCAAGGGCCGCAAGATACTCGTTCGCTTCTGGGACAGCCCGCTTATGAATGAGTTCCTGAGAATATCCGTCGGGAAACGCGACGAAATAGACCTGCTCCTCGGGGTGCTTGGGAAGATTACGGAGGCGGCCGGTGACGACTGAGACGCTTTCTGAAAAGGTAAGGGCCCTTGCGCAGAGCAAGGGCGCGCTGCTCTTGGCCCACAACTATCAGCTCGGCGAGGTCCAGGACGTTGCGGACTTCGTGGGCGACAGCTTGGAGCTGGCGAGGAAGGCGGCCGCGTCGGATGCGCGGCTCATCCTCTTTTGCGGCGTTCGTTTTATGGCCGAAACGGCCAAGATACTGAACCCCTCCGCAACCGTTCTCGAACCCGCCCCCAACGCCGGCTGCCCGCTGGCCGATATGCTCACAGCCGAGCAGCTTATCCGCCTCAAGCGGGAGCACCCGGATGCCCTCGTCGTCACCTATGTCAACTCGTCGGCCGAAGTCAAGGCCGAGAGCGACTACTGCTGCACGTCGGGAAACGCGGTGAAGGTCGTGGCCGCCCTGCCCCCCGGCAGGGAGGTCATCTTCGGCCCGGACCAATCCCTCGGCCAGTTCGTCTCCGGGAGACTCGGCAGGGAGCTTATTCTTTGGAGGGGCTATTGCCCGACTCACCATCGCATCACGGTCGACGCAATCGACGAGGCCAGGCGCGCTCACCCCGCAGCGAAGGTCGTGGTTCACCCCGAGTGCACCCCGGACGTCACCGCCGTCGCCGACGAGGTGGCCTCCACGGCGGGGATACTTCGCTACGCGGCCGAGACACCGTGCGACGAGTACATCATCGGGACGGAAAACGGGATGCTCCACCGGCTCGCCAAGGAGTTGCCCAAGAAGCGCTTCTATCCTGTCTCGTCGCTGGTCACCTGCCCCAATATGAAGATTAACACACTCGAAAAGGTCCTGAGGTCCCTGGAAACGGGGCAGTACGAGGTTGATGTGTCCGACAAGATCGCGCAAGCGGCGCGCCTGGCGCTTCGGCGAATGGTGGAACTGGTATAGATGAGGAGCGCTTCGATGCTCAAGATTGCCATTATCGGCTGCGGCAGGATTACGGAGGTTATGTACCTGCCGGAATTCGCCTCGATCCCGGATGTGTCAGTGACGGCGCTGGCCGACACCAACACGAAAAACCTCAACCGCCTGGGCAACTTCTACGGCATAAAGGGGCGATACCGGGACTACCGCGAGATGCTCGCCACCGAGGATGTCGACGCGGTCTGCGTCTGCACTCCCAACTATCTCCACGCCAAGATGACGGTGGAGAGCTGCCGCGCGGGCAGGCACGTCCTCGTGGAAAAACCCGTCGCCACCTCGATCGCCGAGGTAAAGCGAATGAAGGCGGCGGCCAAGGAGGCCGGTGTCTTCATTATGGTGGAACAGACCCACCGGTTCGTGCCGGCCAATGAGCGCGCGCGCGAAGTCATCCGGTCCGGCCTGTTGGGTAAGGTAATCGGTTTCCGCGCCAGGGTGGGCTCCGGTGACCCTCGCAACTGGAGCCCCGCGGGAAAATGGTTCTTCAAGAAGGAGCAGGCCTTCGGCGGCGCCCTGGCCGACATAGGCATACATATCATCGACACCGTCAGGTGGGTGTCCGGCAAAGAGATTGCAAGAGTCCAGGCCTTCACGGCGAAAATCGCTGTGAAGGGCACCGTAGAGGACAACGCCGCCTTGACGGTGGAAACCACCGACGGCTGCGTCGGGACCATCGAGGCCTCGTGGACGCAGTCGCCGGGCTACTTCGGCTACCAGATTTTCTGTGAGAAAGGTATGCTGGAAAACGTTACAGGGAAGGGCCTGCGGGGCGTCCTGTCGGACCCACCCGGCGAGATGACCTTCGACGTACCCACCAAGAGTGTCCACCAGAGCGCGTTCAGGTACTTTGCCGATTGCGTAATGAAGGACGAAAAGCCGTTCGTGGACATCAACGAGGGAGGTCGCAGCTTAGCAGTCGTAATTGCGGCGTACCGCTCGGCGGCCACTGGGCGTGTGATGGCCGTGAAGTTCTAAGCCACAGCCTAACGGCCTTCCTTGAAGTATATTTCTTTTATGGCGCGCAAGGGATAGCCGCTGGCGTTTAGCTGCTTTATAATCTCAACGCGCCTGACGGCCTGGTCGTCGAAGAGATGCCGGCCGCTTTCGGTCAGTTCGGCCTCTTCGATAAGGCCCATAGTGAGGTAAGTATAGAGCGTCTGGCGACTTATGCCGACGCGGGTGAGGAACTCACCGGTCTTGTAGCGTTTCGGCTTTGTCGGTTCTTTTGTGATGGTTATCATAACCCCCTTTGCGAGTGGTTTCGCACCTGCTTACCTATTATGCTTAGTTCGGAAAAAGATACCCCCGAAGTGAAAGAAATCCGCCGGGAATCCCCTCCGGAAGCGGCCGAAACCGCATCGGAGAACCTTTCGCGGGCGGCTTCCGTGCGTTTTGCGGCCCTTTCCCTGGCCGTCGTGGCCCTGGGCCTCATTGTGCGGCTCCTCTTCATCGGCCGGTACGAGGTCTGGCTGGATGAGGCCTATTGCTTTGGAGTCGCCGCGAAGCCCATCCGCGCTATTATCGCCGACTTGGCGCTCGACAACGGCCCGCCGCTCTACTACTTCCTGCTGCACTATTGGATGGCGCTCTTCGGCGAGGGCCCCGTGGCGCTGCGGTCGCTTTCCGCGGTCTTTTCGGCCGGCACGGTGGCAGTCGTCGTCTTCTGGAAGACCCCGTGGTTTTCGCGGCGTGCGCGGCTTCTGGCCGGGTTCGTGCTGGCGATAACGCCGCTTGCCGTTTACTACGCCCAGGAAACCAGGATGTATTCGCCGGTGCTTTTCTTCACGGCGGTGGGGACGGTATTCCTGGAAAAAGGCCTACGGCGCGGCGGGCGGGGCAATTGGGCACTTTTCGGCCTTTTCACGCTGCTTGGCCTCTACACAAGCTACATCGCCATCTTTCTCGTGCCGCTGGGATACATAGTCGCCGTCGCGGGCTACTGCTTCGAAAGGAACCGAGGCCTCCTCCTGCGACGCCTCGCGGGCCTCCTGGCGGCGCACCTTGCCGTGGTGCTTCTCTTCCTGCCGTGGCTGCCGACCTTCGTCAGCCAGCCCTCCGCCGAGGCCACCGGGTGGATTGCAAGGCTGCCCGATCAGCCCAACAAGGTTCTCCTGCCGGTACAGTCCCTGTCCGTGATGACGGTGGGAGGGGCATATTATCCAACGTATTTGCGGCACCTGTGGATGAGTCCGCAAAAGGCCGCGGCCGTGCGCGAGGCCGTCAGGCAAGGACGTGAGAAACGCCTTTCGGCCAGGATCCTGGCTCGGATTCCGCCCGTTGTGCCGCTTTATCTCGTTGCTGTGCTGACCGTAGCGGTGTTGGGAGCGGCACTGGGCCAAGGAGAGACACCGTTCCCGAGGCGGGTGTTTCTCGTGTGCTGGCTGGCGCTGCCGATACTCGTGCCGCTTGCGCTGTCTCTTGTCAGGCCGATGTACGTCGTCGGCAGGTATGAGCTGACGGCGCTGCCGGCGCTTGCCGGGCTGTCGGGGCTCGGCTTAGCCGGTTTCAGGAAGGCAGTGCGAATTCCCGCGCTCGTCCTGGCGTCGCTTCTCTTCCTGTACACCTGGGGCCATATGCAGTCGTTCGGCAACACGGGCCTGGAGCCGGCAAGGGGCGCCTATGTGGCCCGGATCGCCAGGCCGGGGGACATCGTCCTGACGGAGGCGTTCGAGTACGCGCCGACATACTACTACGCCGGTTCCAGGCGTGATACGCTGAAACTTATGACATTCCCGCGCGACACGAAGGACCACTCGGCCTGGATAGACTACGACAAGTGGCTAAGCGGCCCGCTCGGCGCCGAAACGCCCAGACAGGCGCTTCTCGACGAGGCGGCGGCAACCGTGAAAGAGGCCGTCGACGCAATACCAGCCGGCGGCAGGATAATCGTCGTCCGCCCAGTCTCCCCCAAGCCGCCCCAGTGGGTAACGGCGATGGAAAGCGCGCTCTACGAGGCCCTCGACGCGGCCACGCCTCGCCCGCTCTACCGCGACGTCTCCGCCGAGACGCCGGGCTCCAGGGTCGTCATCTACCGAAAACTCCCTTGAAGAGAGGGGGGGGTCTTCGACCCCTTTTTGCTACGGGGGGAGGGCTTCGCCCCCTTTTTGCTATGGGGGCCGCGCGCGTTGCGCGCGGCGATCAACCGACCTTCTGCGGGCGCGGCAAGCAGCGCCCCTACGGATGTTGTGTGCCACGGCAGCTACGCCACACCATTGGCGCATAAATTTCACCCGCCACTGGATGGCTTGCCCCGTCGCGCAGATCGTATTCCGCGCGCGGCAAGCCGCGCCCCTACATTGTATTTCTCTGTATCTCGGTGGCTCTGTGTGAAAATGATGCGCGTGCGGCGAGCCGCAACCCTACGTCACGATGTGGCACTGGTGGAGGGACTTTCCGCCGGTTTTGACCTTGCTGCAAGGCAGGCCACGACTATGGCAAGCGCCGTGATGAGCCCTCCCCAGAAGCGGCTCGCAGGCCGGAATCGGAAGACAACCGCGCCGTGCCCCGGACCCACTTTCGCAGCGACCAGGCCGTCCGAATCGAACGCGCCGCCGGCGGCGCCGACAGCCTTCCACCCTGGATGGTAGTTCTGGTTCAAGACGATGACGTCGTCGGCCTGTGCGTCGTACGTGACCCGGTATGTGCTCAGGGTTGAATTGACTTCGAGCCACCGGCCGTCCGGGTCATTCGCAAGATATGCCTCCCCCCGGTAGCCACTCTGGCCGGGAAAGTGCGCCGCCTCCGGCAGGTGAACCGCGTCATAACCCCACGACAGTCGGCGCCCGTCAAGAAACGCGCGGTATACCTCGATGGTGTTGGAATGAGTCGCCGGTATGTATGCCTCTTCATTGGCGGTCAGTTCCCGAGACGGCCCGCCTTCGGCCGATCGGCTGACCGGATAGTACGAGGCAAGCCCGTAAAGCGAAACGGGCCGGTTGTAGTGCATCCATACGAGGTTGCCCGCCGCCGCCGCCGCCACGAGAACCGCAAGCGGCATTGCCGCCGCACGCAGGCGGGTCGCCAGAAGCCGGCGGTACAGGACGTCAAGCCCCATCCCCCCGACAAGCGCCACCGCCAGGATGAAGTGCACGATAAACCGGAAAGGCACATGCATCCCCGAAAGCCCCGGCACGACGGTAAGAAGTGCGAAAACATCCACCGGCGAGGCGCTTCCGAGGGAAGCGACGAGAAAGACGACTCCGACCGCAACCCACGGCCAGGCCCTCGGCGCCGCGGCGACGGCGCCTGCCAGGAAGGCGACCGCTGGAATCCAGCCGATAAAGGCCGCGTATTCCCAGGCCCCCCACCGCAGACCCGCATACTTTGCGGGCATCGGAAGGGACGAATCAAAGAGCCCCCTCCAGAGAACCGCCGGCGGCGTGCCGGAGATGTCGGCCGGAACGGTGCCGGCCATACGCGCAAACTCCCACGTGGGAAGAAACTTCACGGCCGAGAGCCCTCCGGCGAAGGCAAGCGTCGCCAGCACAGCCCAGAGCGGCCGGGCGCTGTTTTTCGCACCGCACAGCAAAAGGGCGATAACCACAACGAGAAGTGAGGTGAAAATAAAGGGGTACGGCCCGCCGGAAAGATACATAAGCGCAATGACGGCGCCCGAAGCCGCCGCCCACTTGAGACTGTCGGTCGCCTTGAGGAGGAAAAAGACGGCAAGAGGCACAAAGAGAAACGTGAGGTGGTCCATATGCCCCACTGCGAAGTGGTAGGCATGCCAGCCGTTCAGGGCCCAGACCGCAGCCGCGAAGATACGCCCCGGAACCGACACCCCGATACGGCGCGCCAGGAGCCACATCGAGTACATACCGCCCACCAGGACGAGCACGATGTCTATCTTCGAGCCCGCGACCTCGCCAAAAAAAAGGACAGGGAGAAACAGCACCGAGAGAGTCGGATCGTCCGGGTGACCCCACTGGACGTTGCCGCCGTAGTAGTAGGGGTTCCAGCCGGGCAGCTCGTGGTACTCGGCGACGGCCCTTTTCGGCACGCCGTAGTAGGAATAAAACTGCGCCCAGTCGTGAACACCCCACCAGGAAATGCGCCACAGCATCGGCGCCGTCACCGCCAGCGCCAGCCCCGCAAAGAGCGCCCACGGGGCCAGGTGCTTGAATAGTTTTGCGGGTTTCAGGCGCGCCATATATTCCTCAAGCGGAAAAAAAGCGCCTTCATCACGTCCACGGAAGAGACAGCCCTCAGGTTCCTCAGGAAAATCGACGGCCGGGAGTAGAACTCCAGAAACGCCCGCAGGCGCCAGCGCTTCATATCCTTCGTGGAAAGCCCCGGCAGGTTTACCACGGCGTGGTCCACGTCGTAGGTGTCCAGGTCCCTGTCCGAGATATAGCCGAGGTCAAGGTAGGTTTCGCGTATCTGTGTTCCGATGAAGGGAACGCAGAGGTTGAACTGCGCCGCGTCGAGCGGAAGCGACTTGGCGAAGTCGATGGTTTCCCTGATGGTCTGAGGCGTCTCGCCTTCGAGGCCGAGTATGAAAAACCCTATCACCTGGATTCCCGCGCGCCTGGCCGCCTCCACGGTCTTCCTGAGACCGGCCGTGTTGCTCGTCTTGTGCGCCATAGCCAATACCTGGTCATTGCCGGACTCTATCCCGAAGGACAGGCTGTAGCACCCGGACCGCGCCATAAGCTCGAACGTGTCCTGCGCCAGGTGCGTGGCATATATCCCGTGCGGACACTTCCAGGTGATGTCGATGCCTCGGTCGATTATGCCCTGGCAGATTTTCCTGAACCGGTCTTCGTCGAGAGCGATGTTGTCATCCTCAAAGTGGATTTCACGTATCCCGTACCGATGCATCAGGAGCTCAATCTCGTCGAGAACCCCCTCGGGCGAGCGCGGCCGCCAGGTATCGCCCGTCAGGACGCTCTTCGCGCAGAATGAACAGTGAAAGGGGCACCCTCGGGAGGTTATAATCGTCGTAAGCGGTTTTCTCTTGAAGTACATACCGTGGGCGCCGATCGTGTAATCGGAGAAATCGACAAGGTCGTAGGCAGGCAGTGCTAAGGCGTCGAGGTCGTCGACCGGCCTCGGCCGATTGTGGCGCAGCACGCCGTTTTCGTGCCACACGAGGCCCGGGACATCCGCCAGGGCCCCCCTGCCCTCCATCGCGTCAAAGACAAGCGGCATAGCCTCCTCGCCCTCGCCCGTCATCACAAAGCATTCCGGGCAGACGGCGGCGACCTGTTCCCAGGCGGCGCTTGCGTGGACGCCGCCGATAAGGATCGTCATGCCGGGCCGGCGGTTGCGGATAAAACTCACCAAACGCACGACTTCGCCGAAATTGTGCGTCATAGCCGAGAAACCCACCGTGTCGAAATCCCCGGCCAGAAGCTCCTTTTCAAAGGCCTCGCGGCTGCGAAAGACGCCCCCGTCGAGCAGACTCACGTCGTGACCCGCGCGCCGGCAGGAGGAGATAATGTAAAGCAGCCCCAACGGGATACTTCTCAAGTGGCTGCCATAGGTAGGCGTGTTCACAAGAAGTGCGCGCACGATTCTCCTCTGGATGGTCCGGACGGCCAGACTCATACGCCGTATTTGTGCGTTATGATTGTAGGCCGCGGCGCCCGGCGGTCAACCACGGGGAGGGCTTCGACCCCTCTTTGCTACGGGGGCCGCGCGCGTTGCGCGCGGCAGTCAACTGACCCTCCGCGGGTGAGGCAATGCCTCGCCCCTACAGCTGTTCCGCGCGCGGCAGTCAACTGGCCTTCCGCTGGCGCGGCATGCCTCGCCCCTACGGACGGACGGTGTGTGTCACGGAGGGGCCCCGTGCTGCGAAGCTTTAGCGAAGCGGGATTGCCCCGCCGTGGAGAGCGCACCCTACGTCGCTGAACACATTCCCTGGGACAGTTACGGCACACCGGCTTAGTACGAACGGCTTTGCAGCAAGATGTAGGCGGCGTTACTCAGGATTCCCCTGCCGCCGGAGGCAACGCGGCCGAGACTTTCGGCGGCGGCGCTTGTGTCGTCAAGATGGCGCAGCTCGACGCTGCCCTTCTGAAAGTAGGCAAGGGCTTCGAGGTTGCCGGAAGGCCGTTTCCTCCTCACGAGCTCGCGGCAGACGGCCACGCTTTCGTCGAAACGCCTTATGCGCGTCAGTGCCACCGCCTGCTCGATGCCCGCGGCGTACTCAATCTCGCCGGGCTCTTTGGAATCCCCCGCAACCGTCCTGAAACCGTAAACCGCAGTGGATATCTGCCCGATTTCCTTCTGGCACCAGGCACTCCTGAAACGCGCCTCGTCCCGCAGCCGGCCGTCGTCATCGCCGGCGGCGGCAGCCGCCTTCATAAACGAGTTCGCCGCGTTCCTGAAATCGTATGCCCGCACCTCGTAAAGGCCCACCTTGTACCAGTCGGCGCTGGTCTTCGCGGTTGCGCGGACCCGGGGGAGGACAGCGCGGCCCTTGCGCGCCGTGGCGATTTCTTCCAGCAGAATCTCGGCGGAACTCCTCACCGCCGCACTCGAATCGGTGGCGGCGGCTTTCAGGTTCCCGGCCGCTGCCGTCAGATTGCCCATCCTCAGCTGCAGCGCCCCCTCTGCAAGCCGGGCCCTCTTGGCGTCCTTGCCCGTGGAAACAGCGGCGTACCGCAGCAGCGCCTCGTTGAGCCGGCCCTGCATTTCGTACCGGCGAGCCTCTGCAAGCGCGTCGGTGGAAACCCCGGCGGCATAAAGGTCCTGAACGAGGAAACCATCGAAAATACCCAAAACCGAGGCAACCGCCGGCCGGGCCGGGGGCTGCGGCACGCGGCTTCGCCGCGCAATGAGGTTGAGCAACCGCAGGCCCGCCTTCCTGTCCGTCTGCGACTCGGCTGAACCCAGGAACGCGTACAGTACGTCGCTCGACGCGACGATCTCGACGTCGAGGGTCTCCTCCTGAACCGCCCTCTTGGCAACGGTGGCGGCATATGCGCAGGCGTCAGAAGTCCCTTCGTCAGCCCCCGCCGCCGCAAATGCCCCGACGGCATCCACTGTAGGCTTGATCCTGATG
>JAGHCE010000034.1 GCA_021160625.1 Planctomycetota bacterium
GCAGGTGCCTATGGCCGGGGTGTAGAAGTTGAAACGGACGTTTGGGTGCAGCGCCAAGAGCGACATCGGGACGGATGTGTCGACGATTGTTTTCGAGATCATAAGCGTCGTCAGGCGCATACCGAAGGGGTTGTCGTGGGTGCCGGCATGCCAGATGGAAACACGCTCGGCCTTGAAGGTTTCAACGGCACCGACGGTCAGTGCCTGCGTGGGGACGTTGGAGACCTGTCCGCCGCCGGAGGTGCGGGCGTTTTGGATGATCGTTATCGGGTGGAGATCGACGACGCGAGCGGGCAGTGCCTTGTACTCTTCTGGGGGCATCGGCTCGTCGGCGTACTTGCCCGAGCGCTTGGGGGGGTCGTTGAAGGCCCAGTGCTTGGCCTCTCCCTGGCCGCCCTGCATAACGATGCAACGGACCTCGTCGTAGCTTGCGGTGTATTCGGCGAGGGTGGCGACTTTCGGGAAGCGGAGGTTTTCCACGGGCATCTTGAGGCCGGCGTCGATGCGGTTGAAGCAGAGCTCCCGGTCGGCCTTTTCGAATGAGAGGGGATGATCGACCGGGACTTCCCTGCCGTCGAGGACCCACTCGTCCATCGCCCAGAAATGCGCATTGGCAAGGTCGAGTTCCATCGCGTTGACAAGCCTGGCCACCAGCGGGAGCTGCTCGGTAGGTCCTATAGGGCCGCAGATGCCGGCGGGCCTGTCCGGCGTGGCCTTTTTCCATGCCTCGATGTATTCCAGGGCCTCCGCGAGGTAGAACTCGTCGAGCGAATCGTAGAAGACGACCTCGAACCCCGGGCGCGCCAGGCCCCGCAGGTCGTCAGCGGCAAGATTCGCCGCATCGTCGAGTATCTCACGGTCCAGCGTCGTGTAATCCCACCATTGTGGCGCAACTACACTCAATGGCCTGCCCACGTCATCCTCCTTTCGGTTACCAGGGCCCCGCCCGCCAAGTGGCGGTTGATTGTCACTTCGGCCGCCTCGCCGACGGCATTTCCAGGTTCCTTTCGTAGTTCCTGTCGGTTACCGTTTTTTCGCCGAGCGCCGCTGATAGAGGATCCGTGTCTTCGTCTTCGGCCGCGAAGCCCAAGTACCAATGCCTGCGCCAACCTTCGGCGTATTTGAAGACTCCGGACATCTTTCCCACTTCGGCGCACATTTCTTCCATGGCGGCGATGTATGCATCCAGGCCCTGGCTGGCGTCAAGCCATTCCTTCTGGCTCTTGTGCAAGGCAAGCATTTCCTTCTTGGCGTCAAGCACGGATGCCGCGTCCACGTATTGCCCCGCAAAGACCCTGCGCCCCATCGCGTTGTGGAGACCGTAGGGCAGAGCATGGTAGATCGTCACATCTCCCTCGACGGGAGGGACGGCCGGCGAAGTCGGGAAGTTTTTCATACTCCTGCAGAACGCGGCCGTGACGGCAAGGCGGGATGCGTTCACGTGATCTTCCATGTAGTCATCAGGAGACGGCACGAGCATGATTGTCGGATTGACCTGTCTCACCACGGCTGCCAGCCGGGCAAGGAGCGTTTTCTCATAGAATATCTCGATGTCGGCGGTGAGGCTGGGATGCCACGTTGCGCCGAGATAGCCGGCCGCCGCCCTGGCTTCCTCGCTGCGCAAGGCGGCTATTTCCTCATGGGACATTGTCGTAGTTCCACAGCTGCCGTTGGCGATGTTTATGTAGTGGAGTTCGTAACCCTCGTCCCTCAAGAGCATAAGCGTTCCCGACATCATAAACTCAATGTCGTCGGGATGTGCGGCAACGGCGAACACCACTTTCCGGTCGAGTGACACAAGGGCCCCCTTGATGTTTCGGCTGAAAAACGGCCGTAACGGCCGCCTTTTAATCTACATTCCGGCGTGGGACATTCAAGGGTGCAATTGAACTCCTGTGATGACAGTTCCACCTTCCATTTTCGCAAAGAGGCCGGCGGGAACGCAATAAAACGTCCGCAGGACTGCGCTAAGCGGGGCAGGGGGGTGAACTTTCCGGGCTTGACTTGGGCGCCCCCAGCGTGTAGAAAACGTGCTGTAAATGCTATTCGGCCGGGCCGCCGCAGGCCTTCTGCGGGCCAGGCTCCCCTCGCCCCTACGTGAAAATGTGGCACTGGTGGCTATGTAGGGGCGCGATTTATCGCGCCCAATGCGCCCGTACCCTTTACCTGCGAGCGCAAGTGAACTTGCGCTCCTTACAAATGCAATGTGGCAATGGTGGCCTTCTAAAGGCGGGTAAACTTGTCCACCAGTGGGAGGTCTTCGATCCCTTTTTGCTACGGTGGCCACGGACGTTGTACGTGGCAATCAACCGACCTTCCGCCGTGGCTCGGTCGCAGGCGGCGTTTTCCGGGATACAACTTGAAAGGATGGATGGATGAAAGGTGTAATCCTCGCGGGTGGAATGGGCACGAGGCTGCTGCCTCTGACAAAGGTCACGAACAAACACCTCCTGCCGGTTTACGACCAGCCGATGATCACGTATCCCATCAGGACGCTCGTCAATGCCGGGATCGAAGAGGTGCTCCTGGTGACTGGCGGCAACAGCGTGGGCGAGTTTCTCCGGCTCCTGGGCAACGGCCGCGAGTACGGGCTTGGATGGCTCTCCTACGCCTATCAGGACGGCGCAGGCGGCATCGCCGACGCACTCAAGCTCGCCAGGGAATACGCCGAGGGCGAAAAGATTATCGTGATCCTCGGCGACAATATCATCGAGGGCAACATTCGCGCCGCAACCGAGGCTTTCCTCAACGAGGAGCGCGGCGCCAAGATATTCGTCAAGGAAGTCGAAAACCCCCGCGAGTACGGCGTGGCTGTCTGCGAGGGCGACCAGGTTGTCCACATCGATGAAAAGCCCGAGCATCCCAGGTCGAACCTCGCCGTCATCGGCATCTATATGTACGACGAACACGTCTTCGAAATCATCGAGAGGCTGCAGCCCTCCGCGCGCGGCGAGCTCGAGATAACCGACGTCAACAATGCCTACATCGACCGCGGCGAGATGTCGTACGAGGTCCTCGACGGCTGGTGGGGCGATTCGGGCGAGTGCGTCGATGCACTCTACCGCGTCAGCGCCCTCGTGGCCGAAACCGGCGCAAACAAGATGGAACTGTAGGGGCGGCCGTGCGCCGCCTTCTTGCCGTGGCAGACAACAAAAGTCTGAGCATTGAAACCGGGAGGGAAGCTGTCAGGCGCCTGGATCTCGGGGCGCTTGTCGTCGTCATCACGGCATACATCATTCTCGCCGGCCTTTACCTCTCGCGGGCCGGCCTCGCCTGGGACGAGGCCCTCTACATCCCCTTCGCCAACTGCTTCCGGGAGTGGTTCGCGGACCTCCCCGCCTCCTTCAACTCCCAGGCGCTCCACAATTCGCTCGGCCGCTACCAGAGCCACCCGCCGCTGGCCAAGTACCTGATGGCGGTGACTTTGCAGCTTTTCGGGAACTCGATGGGCCCTCTGTGCGCGGCACGTGTGGCAAGCGTGGGGTCGACGGCGGCGCTTCTCTGCGCGGTCTACTTTTTTGCGCTTTATACCACCGGCCGCCTGACGGCTGTCTGTGCGGCGGTGTTTCTCATCTTGATGCCGCGCGTTTTCGCCAACGGGCTGCTGGCGGTTCTGGACGTGCCGGCGGCGCTGTCGTGGTTTGTGGCGGCGGCGCTTTTCTACGCGGCGATGGAAAGGCCGCGCCTTGCGTGGGCGGCCGGGCTTGCCACGGCGCTTGCGGTCTCCACCAAGGTCAACGGACTTCTCCTGCCGGTGGTGCTGTGGCCCTGGGGCCTCTATTTTTACCGGAAGAAGGCGCTGCCTGCCATCGTGTGGTCGCTTGCTGCGATGCCGGTCGTTCTCTTTGCCGTGTGGCCGTTCCTGTGGACGCACCCGGTGCTCAACATCGGCAAATACCTCGGCGAAAAATTCGGCTTCGTGGTATCGCTCTACCGCTGGTTCGGCGTCGACTTAGCCACCGCGGGTGACCCTCTCCACCGTATGATGCAGCGGACGGCGGTGCCGACGCTCTACTTCGGCAGGACCTTCACCGGCGGCGTTCCGTGGCACTTCCCCGTGGTAATGACGGCGATCACGACGCCTGTGGGGATACTTGCGGCGGCCATGGCCGGAGCGGCCAGGTGGACGCGCGAGCGCGCGAATGCGCCGCTTTTCACCTTCCTTATCTGGAACATCGCCTTCTGGCTAATCGTCTTCGCCACACCCTGGGCGGGAGCCTACGACGGCGTGCGGCTTTTCCTGTGCATCTTCCCGTTTATTGCGATCCTGGCCGGGATAGGAGTCGAATGGGGCTGGAAGGCGCTCGGCCGCCTGCATTTCCCCGCGTGGGTGGCGGCGGCGGTCCTCACGCTCCTGGTGGCACGCCAGACCGTCGGGCTTTTCTCGTATGGCGCACTTGGGCTTTCGTATTACAATATCCTCGTCGGGGGGCTAAAAGGCGCCGATGCCGGGGGCTTCGACGTCACGTCCTGGGGCGAGACGGTGGACGCGCCGCTTCTCGACTATGTCAACGAACACGCGCCGCACGCTGCAAAGGTCGCCGCGTTCCCGATGGGCAAACTCTATGCCGGGAACTTACGCGCCCTCGGCCTGCTTCGCGGTGACATCGAGAATGTGGATGCAGACGGCGAGTGGGATTATCTTATTATCGCCAACAGGGGCGGCTTCCTTTCGGGCCGCGAGGACCTCAGGGGCCTGACCAAAAAGGCCGTCGTCACGAGGCGGCTTCGCGGCGTGCCGGTCGCCTGGGTGTTGGAGAAAGACCGTTGAAGAAGGAACACGAGGACGATGCTTCCCTGGCCCAGGGCCGGCACAGAGGGATACTCTCAAAGGCCGCGGTGCCGCTTGCCATCGTATTTGCCGTGCTTCTTCTCGACCTCCTGTATGTAAGCAGGCCGGGGTGGGTTTGGGATGAGACGTACTACTTCGAGTTTTCGACCGCCACGGCCAAGTGGCTGGCCCACCCCACGCTCGACGAGGCGGTCATAAACGCCACGTTCCGCGAGGGCAACGCCCACCCGCCGCTTCCGATCTACCAGATGGCGCTTACAGGGGCGCTTTTGCAGGGGGAGCGGGGAGATTTCCTCCTTGCGGTGAGGCTTGCGACGGCGGCGCAGTTCGCCGCGCTTGCGGTCATTGTCTACCTTTTTGTGAAGCGCGAGGCCGGACGGACGGCGGCGCTTTTCGCGACCGTCCTTACGGTCCTTTCGCCGAGGCTTTTTGCGCACTCGCTCCTGGCAACATACGACGTACCGCTGTGCCTGGTGTGGGTGGCGGCGACGATGGCGTTTTACAAGGGGATGACGTCGCGGCCCTGGGCGATTCTTTCGGGAGTCATTTTCGGCTTAGCGCTTTTGACCAAGGTAAACGCGTTCCTGCTGCCGCTGGCCTTTTGGCCCTGGGCGATATATTTCTACCGCAGAAAGAGCCTCCCGGCCATCCTCTCGATGTGCGTCCTGGGCCCTATGGTGTTCTTCGCCGGCTGGCCGTGGCTCTGGCTCCACCCGGTGGAAAATTTCGCCGAGTACATAGTCGACAAGTTCCCCGCAGGCGCTCTGCCCGCCTTTGTCTATTCGCTGACGGGCACCGCGAACATCCCCTGGCGCGAAGCGGCCTCGACGCTTTACTTCGGCAAAGTCGCCGCCGGCGGCGTCCCTTGGCACTACCCCTTCGTGATGCTCGTGGTGACAATGCCGCTTGCAACGTTGGCCGGCGCGGTCTACTCCGGCATCGCCGCGCGAAGGGAACCGGCGAAGAAGGGCCTCCTGGTACTCTTGTGGTGGTCGGTCTTCGTTCAGCTTGCGGTTTTCGCCTTCGGGATAAAGCCCTATGACGGCGTGCGGCTTTTCCTGCCCGTGCTGGTGCTTGTCGCTATCGCCGCCGGGATGGGCCTTTCGCGGCTTGCGGCCAGGGGGAGTGCCATCGCGATCGCAGTCGTGGCGCTTGTGGCCATCTCGCCGGGTGTCGAGTTTTTCGTCTACGAGCCGTACGGTATGAGTTATTTCACGCCGGCCGTCGGGGGCCTGCCGGGGGCCGAGGCGCTGGGTATGGAGGTGACCTACTATGGCGAGGCCGTCGACCAGGCGGGTCTTGACGCCATAAACCGGCGCGGGGTCAAGGGCCAGCGTGTTGCCTACGCACCGATGTTCAAAAAGCTTCCTTGGCGGATGCCTGTCGAGTACGTAAAATACGGGTTCCTGAAGCTCGGCCTGGAGCCCTGTGCCCCTTGGAACGACTGGGATTACCTTGTATTTGTCAACAGGGGCGGCTGTATTGATGAGACGGACCGGGCGAATCTTGCCAAAGGTGAGGTAATCCACGAGAACCGCCTTTTGGGGGTAATGCTCTCGGAAACACTGGCAAGGAAACCTCGAAAGGAAGGCACCAATGCACCTGGGCACAATTGATCTTGGCGGCATAAGGGTCGACGTCATTGACGGCGGCGGTCTCTGGATGGACGGCGGCGGGATATTCAGCGTTGTGCCAAAGGTGCTCTGGGAAAGGGTCTGCCCGGCCGACGACCGCAACCGCGTGAAGCTGTGGTTCATTTCACTTCTCGTCCGCACGGACGAGGCCACCGTCGTCATAGAGGCGGGCTCTGCGGTGCACAAACCGCCGAAGGTCGCCGCGTATCACGAGGCCGATCAATCGACGCTTGCCGAGACGCTCGGCGACGTCGGCGTCGCGCCCGAGGACGTGGATTTCTTTATCCCCACGCACCTGCATTTTGACCACGTGGGAGCGGCATCCGACCCTGCTGTGGGACCGCTTTTCCCGAATGCTGAGTATGTCATCCAGCAGGTGGAATGGGAACAAGCCAACGCACCGGAAGGCTGGAGCAAAAACGCCTACATTCCGGGCGACATCGAGGGGCTGCACTCGGCACGCCTGGGCTTGGTCGACGGCGACAAGGAAATAACGCCCGGCATAAAGGTCATAATGAGCGGCGGTCACACCGTCGGCCACCAGATGGTCGAGGTGGGCACCCAAGCTAAGGACAGGCTCGTCTACACCGGTGACATCGTGCCGATGTCCTATCACATACGACCGCGCTGGATATCCGCCTTCGACATTGCCCCTGCACAGACCTACGCCGTCAAGGTCGGCCTGTTGGAGCGTGCCGCCGCCGAGGGGTCTTTCCTTGTGCCGGGCCACGGCGGCCCCAGGCCCGTCTGCAGGGTGGCCGTAAACGCCGACGGCAAATTCACCGCCGAGTCCGTCCCCGGCATCTTGCCGCCCGCATAGGCACAGCCCCTTCGTGGCCGAGGGGGCGCCGTGGAGCCGTTACTTCCCGTAGGCCGTCACGGGCGTGATTATGTCCTCTGCCGCGTTTGGGTCGCCCCTGGCCGGGCCGTACCAGACGCTCCCGCCGAAGGTCGTGACGTAAATCATACGGGGGTTGTACGGGTCGGGTATCACGCGGTGCGCCCACTTGAAGTTGTAGCCCTTGACGCGCTTCCATGTCCTGCCTCGGTCGTCGCTTCGCCGGACGCTGGACTCGAAGCTCGAGGAGTAGATGACGTTGGGCCTTCGCGGGTCGACGGTCACGTCATAGACGTACTGGTCCCTGGAAAGGACGTTCTTCCAGGTTCCGCCTGCGTCCGTCGAGAGGAAAACACCCCCGTTAACGATGCCCTTGGACGTGTTGCGGCACCAGGCCGCAAGGTAGAGGCGCTTCGGATCCTTCGGGTCGATGGCGATGCCGTTGGGGCCGTTTACGCCCCTTGGCAGCGGTACCTTTTCCCAGCTTTCGGCGCCGTCGGCCGAACGGTAGAGCGCGCCGTCACCGGCGTTGCCGTAGCCCCCATCCTTGCTTCTGCGGGCGATGACGAGGTAGAGAACGCCGTTCTTGTCCCGGGCCATGCGCCAGGCAAAGGGTTCCTTGGCAGGCAGGCCGTTGTTCTTCAATGTCCAGGACTTGCCGCCGTTTGTCGATTTCCACACGCCCGTGCCGAAGCCGGTCACGTAGAGGACGCGCGCATCGAGCGGGCTTTCGGGGTCCAAGAGTATGTGTGTTGCGGCGGTTTCCGGCATTCCCCTCATCGAGCGCTTCCACGTCTTGCCGGAGTCGTTTGAGACCACGACGCCGCCGTTGTAGCGCGAGACCGCGAGGTTTCGCCACATCTTCGTTCTGGGGAGGTCGTGGATTCCCGTCATCACGGCCCATACGCGGCCACGGACATCGGGGTCGAACTCCATCCAGTAGGTCGTGTTCGTCCAGGCCGGCGGCACGCCCTTCGTGGTGGCACTTTTCCAGCTCGATCCGCCGTTTTCGCTGACGAAGAGACCGATGTCGGTATAGGAGATGAAGATGCGCTTCTTGTCGAACGGGTCGAAATGGACGCCGTAGCACGTGAGGACGTCGAGGCCGGTCGTGGTCCAGGTGCCGCCGCGCGCGCGCTTCGAGTAGCAGGCGTGCCAGGTGTCACCGCCGTCGGTCGTGCGCATAGTGCGGCCGTCGTCGGTGGAAAAGCACGTGTTCGGGTTATTCGGATCCACGCCGAGGTAACGGGGTGCGTCGCCCCAGATGGGCCCAAAGAGGTCGCTAAGCCATGCATCCTTCATACCCGGTGCGGACTTGCCGGGGTCCTTCTCCTTGACGAGTATTTTCCAGGTGCGGCCGGCGTCGTCTGTTCTGGCCGAGCCGAAAAAGGCCGTCTTGCCGCGGCCGAGGGCGAGATTCTTGAAACCGATGTAGGCGACGTCGGGGTTCGTCTGACAGGCGGCAACCGCCCGTATCCAGGTGCCTGGCAGCGGGGTGCTCGTCTGACGCGCCAGGTCGCCTGTCGCATGCCGCCAGGTCTGTCCGCCGTTTTGCGAAACGTATATTCCTCCCGCAAGCGTCCTGCCCCTCCAGGAGCATCGGGCCGTGACGTAGATCGTTGGTGCGCCTCCCCCGGCGGGGAAACCTGCGGAGACGTCGGTGAAGGCCTCGGCGCCACGGGGCCCGGGGCGGTTGGTCCAGGCGCCGCCTTCGCGGACGGCCAGCGAGTTTGCGCCGACAACGTAGATGGTCCGGTCGCTTTCTGGCGAGTCGGGGTCAATGTAGATTCTCATTGCGCCGGCCGGCAGGACCGCGCCGCGCTTCCAGGTCTTACCGCGGTCACCGGAGGTGTAAAGCCGGGCGTCGCCGTCGCACTCTATGGCAGCGTAGAGGGTCTTCGAGTCGACCGGATCCACCGCAAGCGCCACGACCGAATCACGGTAGCGCCCCGTTGTGACGAGCCCCTCGTCGGCCTCGTCGCCGTGCATTGCGACGCGCCTTACCTTTGACGGGCGTGGATAGACCAGCTGCCACGTTCGGCCGGAGTCGCTGCTGCGATAGAGGGCGGAGGACTTCGCGTAGATGGTGTCGGGATCGACGGGATCGAAGACGAAGAACTGCACCACGCCGCGGATGTTGAACATCCGCCAACTCCTGCCGCCGTTCCCGCTGATGTAGGAACCGGTCATATCGCAGCGGACGAGGACTTTGCGGGGGTTGTGCGGGCTTACGGTGGGGATGTACTGGGCGCCGCCGCCGCCGGGGCCTATGACCTTCCATTTGTCGAGTCTGACGGCCGTGGCGGGTGCACCGGGGCCCGGTTGGGCCGCCCACGCCGCCAGCGCCAGCAGGAGCATTCCACACGTCGCAATCGCAAAGAGCGCCATCGGCCCCAGCGCCGCACAAACAGCCCACCCGAATACCAGCATCGCCGGCTCCTCTCTCCTGACAGTATTTTCCAGACCCCCCCGGTGCCTTACCGCAGGCGCCGGGGTTACCGCGCCGGCTTCGCCACCGGTGTTACAATATCCTCTACCGCATCCTGGTCACCGTTGGCCGGCCCGTACCAGACGCTCCCGCCGAAGGTCGCGACGTAAATCATGCCGGGGTTATACGGGTCGGGTATGACGCGGTGGCCCCACTTGAAATTGTAGCCTGCGATGCGTGTCCAGGTTTCGCCTCGGTCGTCGCTTCGCCAGGCCGAGGAACCGAAGCCGCAGGCATAGAGCGTGTTCGGGTTGCTGCGGTCAACGGTCATGGCATAGATGTATTGGTCTTTTGCGAGGACATTTTGCCAGGTTTTGCCGGCGTCCGTTGAGAGGTAGATGCCGCCCATTACCGCGCCGCTCCACTGGAAGCGGCCCCAGGCCGCCAGGTACAGGCGGGAGGGGTCTTCCGGGTCGACGGTGATGTCGTTCGGACCGTTTAGGCCTTCGGGCAGCGGCACCTTTTCCCAGGTTTCGGCGCCGTCAGTCGAGCGGTAGAGCGCGCCGTCATCCTTATTGGCGACCTCGCCGGACTCGCTTTTTCGGGCGACGACGAGATACAAGACGCCTTTAGGGTCCCTGGCAAGGCGCCAGGCAAAGGGTTCTTGGCCCTGTATGCCGTTATTCTTCAGGGTCCAGGACTTGCCGCCGTCGGTTGATTTCCAGACGCCGGTGCCGAAGCCGGTGACGTAGAGGACTCTCGCGTCAGCGGGGCTTGTCGGGTCCATCAATATGTGCGTGGCGGCGGTCTCAGGCATCCCCTGTGTGGACTGCTTCCAGGTGCGCCCACCGTCGGCGCTGATGCAGACGCCGCCGCGATTCCTTACGCGGCCTCTGCCGCGCCACATCTTCGGCCGAGGGAGGTCATGGACGCCGCTCATCACGGCCCACACGCGGCCGCGGACTTCGGGGTCGAAGACCATCCAGTAGGTGGTGTTGACCCATCCTCGCGGGACGCCGGCGGCGGTGGCGCTTTTCCAGGTGGAACCGCCGTTGTCACTTGAGAAGAGGCCGATGTCGGTGTAGGAAATGAAAACGCGGTTTTTCTCGAACGGGTCGAAATGGACGCCGTAGCAGGTGGTGACATCGAGGCCGGTAGTGGTCCAGGAGCCGTCTTCGGCCTTCCTGGAATAGACGGCCTGCCACGTTTTGCCGCCGTCGGTGGTTCGCATCGTGCGGCCCGAATCCGTGCCGTAGACGATGTCCGGGTCCGTCGGCGCGACGCCGATATTGCCGGGGTTCTCGCCCCACCAGGGGCCGAAACGCTCGTTTAGCCAGGCGCCTTTCATATTGTCGCCGGGCTTAGTTGAGTCCTTCCAGACGAGTTCCCACGTGCCCCCGCCGTCGGTGGTCTTGGCGACTCCGAGGTAGTGCTCGTCTTGCGAACGGCCGGTGAGGAGATTGCTGTAGGAAAGATAGGCGACCTCCGGGTGCGTCCGGCAGGTTGCAACGGCACGCAAACGCGGCGCCGGAGCCCCTTGGTACAGTTTCCGAAAGATGTCGTTATTGGCCTGGCGCCAGGTTCTCCCGCCGTTGGTTGAGACCTGCACGCCGCCCTGGGTGACCCTGCCGCTTCGGCGCAGCGGCGTGACGGCATAGACGACGAGCGCGCCCCCACCGGCGGGAAAGCCCGCGTCGACATCGGCAAACCGGGTGACACCTCTTGGCGGGCGATGATGCGTCCACTGCCCGCCTGCACAGACGCTGACCGAACTGTGGCCGATGACGTAGACTTTGCGCTTGCCCTTCGGTGAGTGAGGATCGACGAAGATCTTGCGGGCGCCGCCCGGCAGGGCACCGAGCTTCTTCCAGGTCTCGCCCCAGTCCGTGGACACACACAGGGCCGTCTGGCCTCCGGCGGAAATTGCCGCGTAGAGCGTCCTGGAGTCGGCGGGGTCAACGGCCAGCGCCGTAACCAGCTCCGCGGCACCCCACGCCCTGGGGCCGCGCGGAGCCTCCGGCTCGGCGAGAGGTTCGCCGGAGCGCCTGCCGACGACAATTCTGATCCCCGCGTGGTCGCCGGCCACGACGAATTTCGTGACGTCAGCGGGACGCGGATGAACGAGGTTCCAGGTTTCCCCGGCGTCCGTGCTGCGGAAAAGCCCGACGTTTTTCGCGTAGATGACATTCGGGTCGACCGGGTCAAAGACGAAGAAGCGGGTTGTGCTCCCGAGATTAAACATCCGCCAGGTGTTTCCACCGTCGTTGGAAATGTATGACCCCGTCATATCGCAGCGGACGAGCACCCGGTCGGTGTCATGCGGGCTGATCGTGGGGATGTACTGCGTTCCACCTCCGCCGGGGCCTATTACCTTCCAGTCGTCGAGCCTAAGGGCGGAGGCGGGGGCGTCGGGTCCTTTGAGCGCGGCGGCACCTTCGGCCGCCTGGGTTGCCGAGGCACTTGCGGTCAGCAACATAGCAAGAACATATCCACCGAGTACAGGCCAGTAACTCAGAATATATCTCATATGATGCCCTTCTCGTTTCGCGTCGGACCTTCAAATGCCGCACGGTCCGGTCGAGCCAGGCGGCCGGCGCTATGCGGTCAGTCCTCCAGAACGAGTTCCAGGCCGTCGAAACCGGCGATAACCTCGCCGTTGTATATGCCCCGGACTTCTTCGGCCATACGTTCGGCGACCTCGAGGTCGCCGGTTATGTCCTCGATAACGAAGTGTTTCAGGACAAGGCGTTTTACCTTTGCCTCGACGGCCAGGGCGCCGACGGTGGCCGGGTTCATATGCCACTTGCCCCACGGTTGTTGTGCGAGAAATTCGGCCGTTCCGGAACACTCGCAGACGAGAAGGTCGGCCTCCCGGCAGAACTCGCTCAGCTGGGGAGAAGGGGTTGTGTCGCCAATGATGACTATCCTCTTGCCCGCAGTCTCGACCGCGAAGGCGAACGTGTCCATATCAGCGTGCTCGGTAGGAACGGCAGCGACCTTGAATCTCTCCCTGACCAAGAGATCCCCGGCCTCGGCGATCTCGACGACTTCGGGATCCAGGCCAAAAGGATCCTTGCCGTGAGCCAGGCGCGTGGCGATGTCCACCTCCCAGGCCGCACGGACGCCTTTCTCCACAAACTCCTGCGTGTGAGGAGGGCCAAAGATGCGCAGCGGCTTCTTGCGGGTGTTATTCCAGCCGAGCAGGACAAAGTAGGGGCAGTCGCCGCAGTGGTCGAAATGTAGATGCGTGAGGAAAAGCAGGTTAACGTTTTCGGCGGGAAATCCCGCTCGGGCAAGGGCGCGCGTTGCTCCGGGGCCACAGTCAAACATCAGGACTTCGCCATCCACGACGAGTAATTGCGACGGCCCGACACGACGGGGATTGGCCCGCACGGCACCGCTGCCGAGAAGCACAAACGTCACACTCACCGACTCGCCTCCTTCCGTTTCAGCGGGGTAAGAGCAAATACGCCATTCCAGACGATTTTAGGATAAGGGCAAAGCAACGTCCGTCAAGACGAAACACGCTATGGAGCCGGCAACGAGAGAAAGTTTGTCGATTGTGTCCCCGGCGCGTGTCGGGGGAGTTGCCGGGCGGGCGTCGCCGGCCGCGGCGGTGGGGCTGCGGGGTGAAATACATACGGGCGAGCCGCAGCCCGCCCGTACGATAATCGACATACCAAGAAATTCCAAGATGCCGCGCGTCAAGGGTTTCACTACCCTCGGAAGTTTCGAACCCCTCAACATCCCAGGTTTGTAGGAGGAGCGTTAGTCACCGAGCTTGTTGTTGTCGCTGTTCCTTGGCGCGTGTATCCATGGCGTCCCTAATCTCAAGGCGTTCCTCGGGGGACATTTTGTGTGCCACGCTGGCCTTGAGCGTTTTGACAAACGTTTTGTTGTCGAGGTACTTCACCTTGCCGTCGCCGAATACCACGGCACGGCCCTTGTTCGGGGTGTCCTTGTCAGCGTAGAACGTGATGAACTCTGCCGGTTTCTTGATGGTCATATGATGCGCCCCGGCCATCTGAGGATTCATAACAATTCGCTTTCCGGTCTCGGGATTGATGAGCCCTTCCTTGCGCTCCTTGAGCATTCTGGCAAGAGAATCAATGCTCCGGGGAATGACACCGAGCAGCCCCTGACGGGACACATATTTTGAAAGCGCTTCCTGCAATGCCTTGAGCCGCTTTTCCAGCGTAGGCTTCTCTTCCTCCTTGGAAGGCTTCTTTTTCGTGTCGGCTTTTGTTTCCGTGTCGGCTTTTGTTTCCGTGTCGGCCTTGGGGGTCTGGGAAGATTCCTCTTTCCCCGCGGGCTTCTCCTGGGCTACCGCGCTTGAGACGCCCATAAAAACGACCGCCAACAAAGCCAGCAACGCTACAGGCCACCAATACTGTCTCTTCATATCTCTCTACCTCCCTGGGGCTCGAAGCCCACCCTTGAATTACCCTTGACCCGCCCCCCAGACATCCCCGTAGCACAACCACGGAGGCTCCGCCGGAGTGCAACCTTCTCACCTGCCCCTATTGTCAACACTGTGGGGTATAACATTCAAGAAAAAACCACCGGCCGAGCAGGAAAATATGCAGCGGGGAGCACTTGGCCGCGTTTGCAGGGGCTTGCCGCCGGACTCCTCGCACAGGGTTGTGGTACGCGATTGTTCAGATTCTGCGCGCAGCGCCCCGCGCGCAAACGCAGATACAATCAAGTGGTGCGGAAGGGGGGAGTCGAACCCCCACGGGTTGCCCCACAGGATCCTAAGTCCTGCGCGTCTGCCGGTTCCGCCACTCCCGCACGGCGGATATTATCACCGGTTGCGGGTTCACAATCAAGGCATCGCCCGATAAGTGATGCTCGCGCCGGGCGTGGGGGGCGCTTGCAAGCCTTCACTTAGCACCTATACTCCTTTTCTGCGAGGATTTTTAGGAGAATATGCTTGAGACTTGTCATACAGCGCGTGTCGCGGGCTTCGGTTGAGGTTGAGGGGCACGTGGCGGGGGCGATCGGGCGGGGATTACTGGTGCTGGTGGGAGTGGAGAAGGGCGACACGGCGGCGGAGGCGGAGTTTCTCGCGCGCAAGGTTGCGGCGCTGCGGATTTTCGGGGACGAGGCGGGCAAGATGAACCTTTCAGTTCTCC
>JAGHCE010000222.1 GCA_021160625.1 Planctomycetota bacterium
ATTCATCCTTGTGCCGGTCGAGGACCTCCAGGACCTGGGCAAGCCGGTTTGTGCGCGGCCGGGCCCTGTAGACCAGGTTCGGCCGGTCGAATGAGCCGACAAGCACTTCCGGGGCCTCCAGGCGAAGCTGGGCTGCGATATCCTCCCTTACCTGTCTCGTGGCCGTCGCCGTGTATGCGTGAACCGCCACACCCGCAAACGTTTCCTTCAGCATCCCCAGCTGCCGGTACTCCGGCCGGAAGTCGTGCCCCCACATACTCACGCAGTGCGCCTCGTCGATCGCAACGAACGAGAGATATGTTTTGCGAAGCAGCCCGATGAAGCCCTCGGAAAGCAGCCGCTCCGGCGCAAGGTACAGAATCTTGAGGTCCCCGCCTCGGACGCGCCTTAGAACCTCCTGCTGCTCAGGCCAGGACAGCGAGCTGTCGATCCGCGCCGCCCGAACGCCGCACTCGCCAAGCGCGTCCACCTGGTCTTTCATAAGCGAGATGAGCGGCGAGACGACTACCGCCATCCCCTCCATCGCAACCGCAGGCGCCTGAAAGCAAAGCGACTTGCCGCCGCCGGTCGGCAGGACCACAATCGAGTCGCGCCCCCGGACAACCGCCTCCATAGCCTCCCGCTGCAACGGCAGAAAGGTGTCGTAGCCCCAATACTTCCCCAGGACTGTCCTTATGTCGTCAATAGCGCCGCCTCCCGTCGTGGTCGAAGGGCGCATTTTTACCAGAAATCGCCCCGTTCGTGAAGGGAAAAACCGCGAGATCCAGGGGCGGTTGTCCGGGATTACTCAGTCGCCGGGGTCAAGCGGGGCGGTCGGTTCCCATTCGATATGGGCCTTGCCCAAAAGCGTTCCCGTGGCATAGGCCAGATCAACGAGAGCGTTCTGGTAATCGGCCAGCGACCTTACCTGGGCCGATCTTGCGTCGGCCAGGCGGGTCTGAGCGTCGAGGACGTCCGTAGACGTTTGCATACCGAGTCCGAACTGGCGCTCTTCGGCTTCGAGGTTCCGCGCGGCAAGGGCCGTCCTTTGCCGGCTGGCCGCCAGGCGCTGCCAGTTGGTTTCAATGTTGTCGGCGGCGTTGAGAACCTCCCGCTCGATCTCGGCGCGGCGCGCCTCGCGCGTGGCAAGTCGCCCGACGCGAGTCGCCAGCGCCTGGCGCAGGCGGCTGCGGGCGGCGGCGTTGCCCAGCGGGATCTCAAGCGTAAGCCCCACCCAGTGATCCTCGAAATTCTTGTCCGCCAGGACGTCGAACGAATCGCCGGCGGTCCCTCCGAGACCGTTGATGCTGTAGGTATACCCGAGCGCCAGCGACACAAGCGCCTGGTTGCGCTGGAAATCGACCGTCATCTGGTCCTGGGCGATTCTGAGCTCCAGCTCGAGCATTTCCATCCGGTTTTCGACGGCGGCATCGACGAGGCGCGCAGTGTCGAGATTGTGATGAACGGGGTCGGGCCTCGTAGCCGGCAATAGCACCGTCGGCGTGCGAACGCCGAGGCCCGGCTTGTTGAGAAGGCGTTTGAGATCGCGTTCACTGCGGCGCAGGAGCGCCTGCGCGGTGATAACGGCCTCCAGGCGCTCCGCGACGCCGGTCTCAGCGCCTATGACGTCAACCTCCTTGGCCGTTCCGGCCTTCGCCATTCGGCGGGCGCGCCGGGCCAGCGCCACGGCCAAGTCGTACTCGTTCCTGCGCACCTCCAGTTCCCCGCGTGCCGCGTAGAGCAGCCAGTACTGACGGTCGACGTCGGCGATTACCCTGGTAACCTCCAGCTTCGTCCGGGCCTCCACGATCCGCTGTTGGCAGCGCGCGATGCGAATTGAGTACTCGGCGGCCCTGGCCCCGCCGCCGCGCAGGAGCGGCTGGGAAATCGAGGCGGAAAAATCCGAGGTGTATGCAGGGTTCAATGTTGAGAAGGCGTTGTTCGTTTTGGAACGGCTCACGGGTATGTCCAGAGTGATTGTGCCGCCGGTGGCAAGCGGCAGTTGAATCCCGACGTTTGCGCTTGTCACTGTGCTCTTGGCGGCATCCAATGTACTCGACGTCGGGGTGTCCGTGTTCGCAATACTGACATTACTGAAGAAGAGCGCCTCAAACTTGGCCTCTTCCTGGTTGACGGCCTCCTCGGCGACGGCCGGGTCAACAAGCGCCGCCTTGAGGTCGAGGTTTCCCTCGAGCGCCGCCGCCCGGCACTCTTCGAGGGTGAGGCTCGCCTCGGCGGGCGGCGCCTCGGCCTCTTTCCCGGCCTCGCGGAAAGCCTCCAGGTCCAGCGCCTCCACCTTCCTCAACTTCTCCGGCGGTGCTATCGTGTCGACAAGGCGTTCTTCTCCGGCGGTGCCTCGGCAGCCGGCAAGAACCATCGGCACCAGCATGGCCAGAACGACAAGCAGGACAAGCCTGAATCGCATATGTCTATTCATGCCTGAGTGCCTCTATCGGGTCCAGGCGGGCGGCCTTGACTGCAGGAAACATCCCGAAAAAGAGGCCCACCGCCGTAGCAAAACCAAACGAAAGAACCACCGCCCACGTAGGAATGGACGCCTTGTCAAGGTTGATGTGGGGGATGCTTCGAAGGCCGAAAGTCAATACCTGCCCAAGCCCCAGCCCGGCCAGCCCCCCCAACAGGCACAGTATCACCGCTTCCACAAGAAACTGAAACAGTATCGCCGACGGACGCGCCCTACCGCCTTGCGAAGCCCTATCTCCCGTGTGCGCTCGCTGACCGAGACGAGCATTATGTTCATAATGCCGACGCCCCCAACCAGGAGCGAAATCCCCACGATACCGCTCGTAATGGCTGTAACGGCCAGTGCGATCTTGTTGAATACGTCAAGCGCTCCTTGCACCGTCATCACGCGGAATGTGTCCTGCTCGCCGGGCTTGATCTTGCGCGTGCCCCGCAGGAAGAAAGTTATCTCGGCCCTGGCCTCCTCGCAAAGCTCAGGTGACTTTGCCGCGGCCTCGATACTGAACCAGGCCCCCCGGTCGTAAATCGTGCTGAAGGGAACGTACATTTCCAACTGGTCGCCCATATTGACAAGGCCCGACTCGAACTCCAGCGGCGGTTCGATAACACCGATTACCAGGAAGCTCCTGTCACCGATGAGGATGCGCTCGCCCGTGCAGTCGTTGTCGAGAAGGAGCTTGTCCCGGATATTCGGCGGCAACAGGCAGACCTGCCTGGATTCCTCCACGTCGATGAGGGAAAACGGCCTCCCCCGGATGACCGACCGGCCGGCAATACCGGGCCAGGACGGGTCGACGCCTATGACGTCGACGTCTTCGACGACGCGCGAGCCGTGCCGCAGGAACTTCGCCAGCCACGTGCGCCTGCTGACGGCCTCTACCGACGGGCAGCGCTCGACAAGGCCCTCCACCTGCTCGGGATAGAACCTGAGCCTGTCCCAGGAGATGCCTTTGTTGGGCCCGCTGTCGGGCCGGTGGGGCATCGCCATTATCCTCCTCGTTCCGAGCGTGTCGAAATCGCTCCAGATCTTGGCCTTGAAACCCGTCAGCCCTGCGATAACCGCCGTCACCGAAGCCACGCCTATCAAAATGCCGACGGTGGTCAGCGCCGCCCTGGCCTTGTGCGCCCAGATCTGCGCCAAGGCTAAAAGGACGCTTTGAACCAGTAGTCGTACGAATTTCCAAGGGAGAAATATGACGCTCATTGCCCCGTCTCCCGTTCTCCACTGGCTCCTGGAGCGCCAAGCGCGCCGTTTCTCGCGCCCATAGGGGCCGTTACCTGCGAGGGGCGAAAGCCCGCCTTGTAGAGCTCGTCCTCTTCGACGGGCAGGTCGAGGTGAATCCGGCCGTCCCTCATCCGGATGATGCGTTTCGCGTGGCAGGCCACGTATGGCTCGTGTGTGACCATCACAATCGTCTGCCCCTCGGCGTGGAGCGCATCGAAAATGCCGAGAATCTCGGCGCTCGTTTTCGTATCGAGGTTGCCGGTGGGCTCATCGGCCAGGAGAATTGCAGGGTTGCAGACGAGCGCGCGAGCGATGGCGACGCGCTGCCTCTGGCCTCCGGAGAGTTGGTTCGGGCGGTGCCTCGCCCTGTCGGCGAGGCCCACGTGCTCCAGGGCCCTTTTTGCCCGCTTGTGCCTGCCGCGCCAGCCGTCGCGGGAGTAGATAAGCGGCATCTCGACATTCTTGACGGCTGACATCCGAGGCATCAGCTCGAATGACTGAAAGACAAACCCGATGCGCTCGTTGCGAACCCTCGCCAGCGCCGCGGCGCCCATCGCCGTCACGTCGCGCCCGTCGAGTTCGTACGTGCCGGACGTCGGACGGTCCAGGCACCCCAGCATATTCATCAGGGTGCTCTTGCCCGAGCCGGACGGCCCCATCACGGCCACGTATTCGCCGCCGCCGACCTCGATGTCGACGCCGTCGAGCGCGTGGATGCGCTCGGCGCCGAGCCTGTATGTCCTGGTCACATTCTTGAGGTTGATAAGCATTCTTCAGACGCCTTGCAAGGCTTCGTGATACGGGATTGTTTCCTTACGAGGGCTTCTCGCCACCGCTCGTTTCAGCGGCGGCGTCGCCGGATTCTTCACCGCTCGTCCTTTTCGGCGGCCTTTCTCCTCTTCTCGGCTTCCCGCTCGTCCTGGACCTTTTGCTCGTGCTTGAGGCTCTCAAGCACCTTGTAAGGCCCGACGATGATGCGGTCGTCGGCCGAGATACCGGCGCGTATCACGGTGTGAGTCAGGTCGCTTGCGCCCGTCGTGACCGGCGTCACCACGGCCTCGCCGTCGATGAAACGATATACCACGGTGGCGAAGGTTTTCCTTCTATCCACGCAGGGGTTGTTGTCGCGGATGACGAGGGGCAGTTCGTCGACTTCGCACCCGAGGACCGCCTGGCTGGGCACCTTGAGGATACCGCTGTGCGTTTTCGTCTGGATGTCCACGTCCGCGGTCAATCCCGAATAAATCCGCCTGCCCCTGGTATCAAGTAAGATCTTCACCTTGAAATACTTCGCCCCGCCGGCGCTGATGTCGTGCGTCAGCGCGATGGACTCGACGACGCCCTCGAACTGTTCATCCGCATACGTGTGAATGCGGACAACGGCCTGCTGTCCCACTTTGACGGCGCCGATGTCCACCTCGTCCACCTGGACCACCAGGAGCATCTGTGACAGGTCCGCCACCTCCATTATCACCGTGCCGGGGTTGTTCATCGTTCCGGTCACGACGAGTTCGCCGACCTCGGCGTTTATCCGCGTGACCACGCCGTTGATGGGGGAGGTGATGGTGGTGTAGCCGACGGCGTCGCGCGCACGGGCGATCTCTGCGTCGGCGGCTTCCAGGCTGTGCCGCAGCACTTCGATGTTCTTCTCGGCGGCTTCCAGGGAATGCCCGGCGGCGATCAGCCGAGCCTTCAGTTCGTCGTAGGTGCTTTGGGCCGCGTCGAGGTCCGACTGGGTCATATCCCCGGACTTGACGAGTTCCCTGCAGCGCTTGAGGTCGAGCTCGGCCTTCCCGCACGAGGCGTTGATCCCCTCCAACGAAGCACCCTCACCGGCCAGGCGCAATTTTTCCACTTCAATCTGCGCCGCCTGGGCGCTCCGGCGCGCCTCGGCCGAGCGCAGGGCCGCCGTCAGGTCCGCCGCGTCGAGCCTCAAGAGCACCGAGGCTTCGACGGGGGGATGGGCGTTCGGGTCGCCCTTGGTTACCGCCTGGCCTTCCTCGACGGGGATATCCACGATGCGCGCCATAACCTTGGCGCTTATCGCCACCTTCGTTCGCGGCTGGACCTCACCGGGGGCGTTTATGAACTCGACGAGGTCCTCGCCGCTCGGATTTTCAATCCGGAGCTCCTCACCCTGTGGCCCCGAACCGCCTTTGCTCTTCAGGGCCAGTCCGGCAAGGCCCAACACCACTATTGCCAAAACGACGCCAGTTATGATCCAAGTGCGCCTCTTCACCATTAAACCTTCGCTTTCTTTGAATTCTTTGTCCAAGCCGTACGGCCAGGCGCTGACACCCCTGTGACTATTACAACGTGAGACGACACAAAAGCCACACCTGTTTCACAAAAAACCGGGTTTTTCCAACTTGCGGCCTCGAGGTAACTGTCCCAAGGAATGTGTTCAGCGGCGCAGGTGCGGCTTGTCGCACGCGGAATAGACACTGTAGGGACGAGGGGAGCCTGGCCCGCGGAAGGTCAGTTGATTGCCGCAGACAACGTCCGTGCCCCCCGTAGCAAAAAGGGGTCGAAGACCCCCCTCTCGCTATTGACAGCACGGCCGAAATCCCTACTGTGACTGGCTTATTGCGATCGCTTACCCCGACAGCGAACAAGGAGAGCGTTATGCCGACAGTTGATATGCCGCTTGAGGAATTGAAAACTTACAGGGGCACAAATCCTCGCCCGGCGGATTTCGACGCCTACTGGGAAAGGGCGCTTGACGAGGGCCGCTCCACCGACCCCGAAGTGGAGCTGGTGAAGGCCGACTTCGCCGCGCCGGGGGTCGCCGAGTGTTTCGATCTTTTCTTTACGGGGGTACGCGGCGCCCGGATACACGCCAAGTACCTAAGGCCCACCGCAGCGCCCAAGAGCCATCCGGCGGTGCTGCAATTCCACGGATATTCAGGCAGTGCCGGGCCATGGTGGGAGAAGCTCGCCTTCGTGGCAACTGGGTTCTCGGTGGCGGCGATGGACTGCCGTGGCCAGGGAGGCTCTTCTGAGGATACGGGGGGAGTCAAGGGGAACACGCTCAAGGGGCACATTATCCGGGGTCTTGCGCTGGACGACTCACCCGACAACCTCCTTTTCAGGCACATTTTCCTCGACACGGTGCAGCTGGCGCGTGTCGTGATGGGTTTCGACGAGGTTGACGAGGGGCGCGTAGGCGCGATGGGCGGCTCACAAGGCGGCGGGCTTACCCTTGCCTGCATCGGCCTTGAGCCGCGCATCAAGCGCGCTGCGCCGGTCTATCCGTTCCTCTCCGACTATAAGCGCGTTTGGGAAATGGACCTTGCCGAAAACGCCTACCGGGAATTGAAGGACTTCTTTCGCCATTTTGATCCCCTCCACGAGCGCGAGGAGGAGATTTTCACGCGCCTGGGATATATCGACGTCGAGAATCTGGCACCGCGCACAAAGGCCGAAGTCCTGATGGGCACAGGACTTATGGACGACATCTGCCCGCCGTCGACGCAATTTGCCGCCTATAATAAGATTGGCTCGCCGAAGGAAATGGCCCTGTATCCGGATTTTGGCCACGAGGGCCTTCCGGGTTTTGCCGACAGGGCATTCGAGTTTCTGGCGGGCCTGTGAGTCGAGGCCCATAGCTGGTCTTTGCCGAACTTACCGGGAGCAGCGCACTGGTGGGCGAGCCACCAGTGGCACGAAGCTGGTTTTCTGCCATCGCGGGAAATGGGCCAAAAGGGTCTAAAAAAGGCTATTTCAAGGGCCCTTGACCCACGCGAACGGGGTTTTGAGACAGCCTGCTTACCCTGCCCGATAATGAGGGCGCGGCAAGCAGCGCCCCTACGGCAAGCCACCAGTGGCACGTGGTCCGAACGCCAAGCCGCTTGAGAAACTTACGCGCCGGCGCTGACGGCGCTGTTCTGAGGAAGACAGGAGATAACCAATTATGAAAAAGTTTCGCGTCGGTGTTATCGGTGTTGGTATGGGGCGCAATCACGTAACCGGTTTCAATGAGCACCCGGCGGCCGAGGTCGTGGCGGTGTGCGATATGGACGAGGCGCGCCTTACGGAGATCGCCGACCTGAACAACGTCCCCGGACGTTACACTTCGTCGAGGGAGATGTTGCGAAAGGAGAATCTGGACATCGTCGGGATTGCCACGCCGAACAAGTTTCACAAGCCGCTGGCCGTCGAAGCTTTTCGCGCGGGCTGTCACGTCCTCTGTGAGAAGCCGATGGCGATGAATGCGCGCGAGGCTCGGGTGATGATCACCGCAGCCGAGAAGGCCGGAAAGCGCCTTATGATAAACTTCTCCTACCGCTTTACCGAGCAGGGTATAGCCCTCAAGCGGCAGGTGGACAACGGCATTCTCGGTGACGTCTATTTCGCGCGGACGGTATGGCACCGGCGGCGCGGGATGCCCGGGTTCGGCGGCTGGTTCGGCCGGAAGAACCTTGCCGGCGGCGGGCCGCTTATCGACCTCGGCGTGCACCGGCTGGACCTTGCGCTCTGGCTTATGGGCTACCCCGAGCCGGTCTGGGTTACGGGCAGTACGTACAACCACCTCGCCACCGCAATCGCAAAGAAGGCGGGCAAGAAGTTCGACGTGGAGGACCTGGCCGTCGGGATGGTCACCTTCGCCAACGGGGCCACGCTTGAGATCGAGGCTTCTTGGGCGGCCAACATCGCCGAAAAGGAGCTGATGGAGACGCGCCTTCTGGGCACCAAGGGGGGGCTGGTTCACCGCAACGTCAACGAAACGTACCAGTTCGAGGCGGAGATTTTCGTCGAGCGGGACGGGGCCCCCTTCGATATGAAGCTCCACCCGCCGCTGCCGAAGTGCCACAAGGCCTACTACTCGTTCGTCGAAAGCCTCCTGGGGAAAACGCCGCCGGCCGCCACCGGCGAAGAGGGCCTCATCGTTATGGAACTCCTCGACGCCATCTACAAGAGCGCCGAAGCCGGCCGCCCGATCAAAATTAAATAAACGCACCGGGTCGCAGAAAGCCAGTTGATATGAAAAGGGGACAGTATACTTTTCCTGTGCCCCTGTCGGCTGTTCAACCCATAGTTCAAAAAGTATACTGTCCCCTTTCCGCGTAGGGGCGCTGCCTGCCGCGCCCGCGGAAGACCAGTTGATTGCCACGGACAACGTCTGCGGCCGATGTAGGGTGCGCCTTGGCGCACGCGCATCACTGGTGGACAAGCCACCAGTACCACATAGCCGTCTGTAGGGGCGAGGCACTGTCAAGTGCCATGACATGGTTTACAAGTTGTGCCACGACATGGTATACAGTTTGAGGCGGGGGGAACGCGGCTGAGGCCGTAGGCCGAAGCGGGGTTTCCCCCGCCTGTTGCCTCCTTGCCGCTTC
>JAGHCE010000164.1 GCA_021160625.1 Planctomycetota bacterium
GAAGAGCAGGAAGCGCTCTGGGAAGAGGTCGAGGCGCAAAGACAAGAGTACGAAGATGCCGAGGACGACACCATCGAGGCCAGGAAAGTCCTTGCGGATACCGACGAGTGGGTCGAGGAAGAGGTCACGCAGCCTTACAATTATACCGTGTACGCCGTGACGATGGAGGCCAAGGTCGAGGTGGGCATCTCGGTGGCCGACCCCGACACCGGTGCCTACAAGGACCTTGAAACGATGTCCGGCACCACCGAAGCCAAGGATACGTACAACGAGGGCGTCCAGGCCACGGACACCGAGGGCGTCGAGGTGGACCCGAAGGATCTGCCCACGCAGAGCGAGCTTCTCCTTGGCGCGCGTGCCGACGCCGCGCAGAAAACCGTCGACTGGCTAAAGGGCACCCTCGCCGAGCTCAGTATGCAGTACTACGAGCGGGCAAAGCAAGCACAGGAGATAGGAAACATCGAAGGGGCCGCCGAATATTACTATGCCTTTTACCTGTGTGCGCCGGACAAGCGTTCAGCCAGGGCCGTCGAGGCGATCGAATACGTCAGGAACCAGACCCACCTCATCACCCCGGACGAGAGAAAGCCTCCAGGCTCCTGACCGGGCGCACGCCCGGTGGCAGCTCTTTATTCCCCCGGGGCGTTCGCGCCTTTCTCGGACGGCTCGTCGGCAATCCTGAAAACGCAGAACTTGCCGCACATACTGCACACGTCCGAGTTGCCGCTCTTCGCGTGCTTGCGGATTTCGTCGGCGTGTTTTGGATCGAGGGCCATTTCTATCTGGCCGGTCCAGTTGCGATGCCTGCGAAAGTTGCTCATCCGCCTGTCGGCCTCGTCGGCGCCTGGGAGACCCTTGGCGATGTCGCCTGCGTGTGCAGCGATACGCGCGGCGATGACGCCCTCACGGACCTGCTCGGCGTTCGGAAGCGCCAGGTGCTCGGCCGGCGTGACGTAGCACAGGAAATCCGCCCCTGCCGCCGCCGCCGCCGCGCCGCCTATCGCCGCCGTGATGTGGTCATAACCGGGCGCGATGTCGGTCACAATCGGCCCCAGGACATAAAAGGGCTTTTCGCCGGTGAGGCTTTTCTGCAGCTCGACCTGTGCGGCAACCTGCGAGAGCGGCACGTGGCCCGGGCCCTCGATTATCACGCCCACTCCGGCCGAAAGCGCCCGCTCGGCAAGCTCCTTCATCACCACGAGTTCCTCAATCTGCGGGGCGTCGAAGGCGTCCGCAATGGCACCGGGTCTCAGGCCGTCGCCGAGGCTCAACACCACGTCCGCCTCCGCCAGCATCCCGAGAACCTCGTCAAAGCGCTCGTAGTAGGGGCTCTCCTGGCCGGTTTTCTCGATCCAGTGCGCCAGGAACGTGCCTCCGCGGCTGACCACTCCGCACAAACGCGGGTGTTTTTTCAGGACCTCCACCGTATGTTTCGTAATCCCGCAGTGGACGGTCACGAAATCCACCCCGTCCTCCACGTGCATCCGAATGGCCTCCAGCATATCCCCGGCGGTCATTTCGAGCACCGCGCCGCGCCTTCTGGCGGCGGTAACACCGGCGTCGTAGACGGGGACCGATCCCACGGGAACGGCGGCCTTTTCAATGATTGCGCGGCGGACTTTCCGGAGGTCACCGCCGGTGGAGAGGTCCATAACCGTGTCGGCGCCGGCGGCCTCGGCGACGGCGAGCTTTTCAATCTCCCCATCGAGCGAGGTAAAATCCGTGGACGTGCCGATGTTGGCGTTTACCTTCGTGCGAAGGTTCTTACCGATGCCGCACAGCTTGGTGGGGGGATGGTTCCTGTTGGCGGGGATGACAACGCGGCCCGAAGCCACGAGCGCCATCAACTGCTGTGCGGAAACCCCCTCCCGGCGTGCGACGGTCTCCATCTCCGGGGAGATGCGCCCCGCGCGGGCCGTTTCTATCTGAGTCATAGCGTCTCCTGGTGAGGGCACCGAGGACGGCACCCGAAGCGTCTCCTGAAAAACATCCCTTCAGGAAGTCATTTTACTCACGTACCGGAAATGGTCAACGCCGCCCGAAAACCCGGCGGCACGGAATGCAAAGAATCTTCGCGCCGACATCCGGCGCGATATAGTGACATATACCGGGAACGCGCGCGGCACCGGTCCATTCCTCCGGTGGAGTGCTACCTCATTGCCGGCTCCTTCAGCGGAGTCGGCCCCGCCGCCGGCACCTCGGACGCCTCCTGTGCGGTCTTTTCCTCAATGAGCTTGCCAGGTTCGAGAACGCACAGAAGGTCTCCCGGCGTAAGCAGGAAAACACCCTCGACCGTCGTTGAAGTGGCGTAGTAATGACCGCTTTTGGCCATATCGCCGACCGAGAGCGCCGCAACGCCCGACGGCGAAATCACCCTGACGACGGCCTGGGGCTTCTCCAGTCCGTAGGTGGCCAGCTTTTCGGTTTTGTAGCTGACGAACCGCGACGTCTCGATCGCAGCCAGGTTCCCCAGTTCGTCCTCCACGGCCGTCGTCGCCACCGCGTAACCCTCAGGCGATTCAACCGACCATTTCCCGTCGGCCTTTTTGAGTACCCAGCTCTTCTTGCCTTTCCTGAACTCGATTTCCTGTGCAGCACCCCGAGTGAACGCGAAGACAGACGTATCGCGCAGTTCCCTGCCGAGCGTCCTGACGAAGACCTTCTTGACCGTGAAGACCACGTCGCCTCCTTCGAGCATCGCGTAGGAGTCGCCGCTCTCGGCGGCCTTCCCGATAAGAAGCGTCCCGGGCGCCGCCTCCTCCGGTGACGACATCTCGAAACCGATCCGGATTGCAGGCTTGTCCAGGCCGTAGAGGCTTATGTCCTGCGGGGAGCGCTCCACCAGGTCGACCGCTCTTGTCGTTGCAAGGGCTATTGCCAGATGCATCATAACGTACGTATTGGCGGGTGCCTCGACCGGCTGGACCATCCGCCAGTTCACCGTCGTGTCCCGGGAGGGCTCCTGTTCAAACCTGTACGACTCGTCGCCGCGTTCGATCCGAAGCGCCTTTACCTCGTTCATCGAGACGGTCTGCATTTCCTTGGTGTGGTAATCGAGCGCTGGAGTCGCCAGCTCTTCGAAAATATCCTCGGAAACCGTAAACACCCCCGGCATATCCGTGCGCTTCGCATAGACGAGCGCCTCTGCGGCCTTTTTCCCGAAGACGATGCCCACCGGCTGCTTGTCGCCCTCGACGTAGGAAAAACTGCCTGTGGGAATATCCAGCCCGTACCTGGCCTCGTCGGGTTCAGGAGTGACGTATTTGACAATCCGCGCCTTCTTGAAGGTGTCGAGGAGAGCCTTGACCCTGGCGTTATCCGCCGGGGCTTCGAAGGGCTTGACGATCTTCCAGTCGAAGTCCGGCTTGGCAAGCTCCACCTGTCTCAGGCCGTAGGCCGCCGATACTTTCTTGACTGCATAGGGGTCCATCCGCACAACGGCCTTGGCCTGCAGGTCCTCCACGCGCACAAAGAGGGCCTTCACGTCCGCCGCCGGAAGCGTGAAAACCGCCCGTTCTCCTTCTATGCGGGCGTATGTCATCTCCGGCGAGGCGTCCTCGCCGGGGGCGTTGTTGCCGAAGTTGACGGTTATGACCTTGCCGCCGCCCCTGCCCTCGCCCACCGTTATGTAACTTTGAGGCTCATCAAGACCATACTCGGTATAGGTTGCCGGGTCGTCGCTGACGAACGAGAGGACCTTGAGCTTGCCAGCTGCTTCAAGGAAGGTGTTGAGGACCTCGGGATCGGCGTAATCCCTGAACGGGTCGGTCATATCCCAGTGGTCGCCGTCCTTCGAGAGAACGGCCTTGCTCGACCCGAATATCTTGATGAAGCGCACCTGGCCGGGCGCCAGCGTGATGACGGTCTTGTTGCGCATCTGGAAGACGGTGACGTCCAGGTGCTCGGCGAAATCCTTCCTGACGAGGTGCACGGGGCCGTTTTCACCCTCGCGCACGTAGACGAGTTCGCCGCCGGGGTTCAGCCCGCCGATGACGAAGTGTTTCTCGCCGGTCGTCGTCGTCACGTCCACGCTGCCGCGCGGCTTGTCGAGCCCGTATGCTTCCAGGCGCTGCGCGGTCACCTTGGCGGCCGGTATGGGCTCCCCCATCTTCTCGGTCCACTCAAGGTCCCACAGGACCTTCTTGACGGCGGCCTCCTCCGCACTTGCCTGCACCGGCGCGGCCAGGACCCACTCATCATTCACCAGCTGCACCGTTATGGGCTCCTGCCCGGCTTTGACGAGTGTGAACCCCTTGATCTCGTCCTTCTTGGCGCCTACGAGGGTCTTGGAGAGCTGCTGCTTGTCGTCGGTCGAGTGGACCTTGCTCTTGGGCCTTACCTCGAACCACCACACCCAGGCGGCCACGACGAGAGTTATGACCAGTAGTACGATGCTTCGCTTCATTCTTTGCAAGACCTCCCTCGTGTTAGACGTCGGTCACGCCGCGCGGCTACCGTAGCTCCTCACCGCCCAGACGATCCCGCCCAGCAGAAGGATCAGCAGCGGCAGTCCGATCACCATCAGCCAGAAGACCGCCCTCTTGGCCGCTGCATCCACCAGCAGTCTGTGCTCGACCTCCGGCCGCGCGTCGATGGCGATGAGGTCCTTGCGCTCCAGCAGCCAGTTTATCGAGTTGCGGCAGAGGTCCATATTCTTCATCGGCAGACTCAAAATCTGGTTGGAAAAGGCGTCCACGTCTCCGAAAACCACGATGCGCGCCAACGGAGCATCCTTGACGCCTCCGGCGGGGGGAGGGCCTTTCGGCCTCTTATCCTCGACGGCGACCGCGATACTTACAGGCCCCTTGGTATCCACCGCCGGATCGAAGACGGACGTCGCCGTCTTCATCTTGAAGAGCGCATCCAGGTCCTTCTCCGCGTACGATTGCTGTGAGGACTCCACTAAGCTGGTGACGTGCACCTTTGGTGAAGGGGCGCCCGGCCGGACACTGCGAGCCAGGTTGAACGCTACAAAGAAGCCGTCGAGGGGAGCCGTGATCTCGTGCTTGCCGAACTTGCTTGCCATAAAGGCGGCGTTGCTGCCCAGCAGGGTGCGCGCATCGCGGGAGATTATGACGTCCGCGCCCATCGTGACGCCCCACTTACCCAGGAGCCCTTCAAGGCCCGATTCCCGCTGGACGTCCGCACACACAAACAGCCGGCCTCCCCGGTCGAGATAGCGGGATATGCGCCCAATTTCATCAACGGCCAGCTTCGCCTGCGGCGCCGGCACCACAAGGCAGTCGCAGTCAGCCGGCACGCCGGCGTTGGGGATGCCGGGAAGCTCCTCGACGATAATGTTGTCCCGCTTGAGGACGCCGACCATATCCATCATCCCGGCCGGTGACGAATCGGAGATGCTTCGCTCCCCGTGGCCGGTCAGAACGTATACCTTCGGCTGCCTGGCCTCTGTGACTTCCAGTATCGCCGAAGTGATATACTGCTCGCCCTTGAACGCCTTCGGGCGGCGCTCGTAGGGGTTTGTCGGGTTTCTGGTGTATTCCCACTCCATCATATCGGCCAGCTGCAGCATCTTCCTCTTGTCGCCGCTGACGATGAAAACGTCGTCCGTCGTAAAGCGATAATTGGGGTCCAGCCCGTACTTTTTTATCGCCATCTGCGCCATTTGGCGGTCCACGTCGGGCTTGAGGTACTCGATCTTGATATGGTCACTGGCCTGCGTGTAGAGGCTCAGCAGGTCTTTTAGCCTTTGGAGTGTCTCCTCGTTGGCGGTGCGGAGCTTGGCCATCTCGAACGCCAGAACCGTAACGTCCTTGTCCAGGGACTCCAGCACCTTCTCGGTTTTCGGCGAGAGCGTGTGCAGCCCGGCTACCGTCATATCCCACTCCCGGTAATGCCGGTAAGAGACAAAGTTCACCAGCACCAGCAGCACCGCTCCCAGAAGCGCCATAAAGACCGCGTTGGTCCCCACCATCACCCGCCGGTTGCGCAGCATCGTCGCCAGAAAATGGTAGTTTATCGTAACCCACCCGGCCACCAGCGCCCCTCCCGCAATCAGCGGAATAAGCGCTAAGGCATCCCACATATTGCGCGAAAGGCCCAACCCCAGCCCCACCAACAGCAGCAAGAACCCCAGCCCGATGCCCGTAAGATGCAGTATCACCTGGCCCTGAGAGGGGCCCTTCGCCCCGATCCCGGTCATCTCGGGCAGCCGCACGTCGCCGTGCTTGATGGTGTCGTCGCGCAATTTTGGGTCCCTTACTTCCATTTCCGGCTCTCCACCGCCAGCGTCGACAGAAACAGGAAAAACGCCGTCCCCGATACAAAGAACACCACGTCCCTGGTATTGACCACGCCCTCGAAGAAGTTGTAGTAGTGCTCCAGCGACGCATATCTCAAGACCGCGAACAGGTAGTGCACTATGTTGCTGAACACGTTGCCCGTTTCTATTGCCGGGGGAGACTCCGGAACCAAAAGGCCCAGGAATAAAAGCAGCATAAAAGCGACAAACGACAGCATCACGGCCACGAGGACGTGCTTGGAAATCGACGAGAAGAAAAGCCCGATCGATATCAGAAAGAGCACCAGCAGCACTAACCCTATGCAGGCTGAAATGACCGGCCCCCACTCCGGGACGCCGTAGACCCGCACGACGAGGATCTGCAGGAATGCCGGCGCGATCAGGCACAGCACGTAAATGGCCGACCCGATGTATTTGCCCAGCACAACCTCCCAGTCCGCCACGGGCGCCGTCATAAGCATCTCGATGGTGCAGCTTCGCCGCCCGTCGCCCAAAAGCCCATTCGTCAAGAAGGGTACGGCGAAAAGGGAAACGGCCCACCCGCCGACCCCCCCGCACACGGC
>JAGHCE010000106.1 GCA_021160625.1 Planctomycetota bacterium
CCGCAGTGGTGATGGAAATAAGCGATGAATGGGAAAGAGGTCGAACCTATCTCACAATGAAAACCTAACTCGGAAACGGTGAACACCTTGACCTGCTACCGCACAGAACAGAATTTACAGAAAAAAAATTGCATTGCCGCTGCTGTCTGTGCGAAATCCCGGGTATCTTGAGTAAGCGCATGCTACCCCCCCCCCGCCGCTTGTATCAAGAACATTTTCGAATATCTTCACTTTTTGAAAATGCCGGCTATGCTGCTTGGTGCCCATTCTTTTCCTACTTAATCCGCACTTGTAGCGTCGAATCACCACGCCGGGGCGGAAACCGCCGCCGCAGCGGGCGAAAAACATTATGGTAAAATGCCCCCCAAGGCCTTTGGAAGGTCGCTTGGCGACGGGTTTCCCGCCGTCTGAGGGCCGTTCCGGTCGAAATATAACTCCACAACAGTCAAAGATTTACGGCCATTTACTTGACAATGTGGAAAACGTGGTGGATACTTCCATATGAGAGGGGGCAGAACCGGCTCCAAGAGCGCCTGTGGTTAGAGCCTTTGCCGGTTTTGGCCGGGGAAGCGGCAAGAGGCACTGCTTCCAGGACTTCAAGGGGAGGGCGGGCCGGATTTGGCCCGCTCTGTAAGTCACCTCAGGAGGGTACCATGGCGCGTGAGAATCCTATCGTAATGATTTCCAGCTATCCGCCTCGCCTGTGTGGAATAGGAACCTTTGCCGAAGAAGCGCGCGAGTTCATCCAGAAACACCATCCGGAAAGGGATGTTCTCGTCATCTCGCACACCGACGGCGCCGGCGAAGGCGTTTATCCCATCATCGATATGTCCAAACGCACCTGGTGGAGGCCGGTGGTCGAGCTCATCGAAAAACTTGACCCCTACGCCGTTCACATCGAGCACGAGTACGGTCTCTACGAGTACCACGACGAGCGCGGCCAGGGCGACGGCAACGGCGGGCTCCTCGAGATGCTCGACGCCCTGGAAAACTACCCCGTGGTGATCGAGCCGCACACGGTGCATGGGTGGCTTAACGAATTCGAGGCTAACTTCGTCTACGAGATGTGCCGTCGGGCCAACATCGTCCTCTTCAAATGCCACTACCAGAAATGGCGTCTCGAGTGGACCTTCCCATCGCACGGCTGGCCCATCCCGACGAACGTTCTCGTCGTGCCGCACGGGGCGCGCCCGGACAAGGGCTGGCCGGCCAGGGAAATCCCGGCTCTCAAGCGCGAGCTCGGCTTCGACCAGTATCCCTCTATGGGTGGTCGCCTGGTGGGGCTGGTCGGCTGGATACAGTCCAACAAGCGCTGGGACATCCTCACCTCGATGTGGGAGGAGATCGCCGACGAGATCAGGAAGACCAATGGCGAGGAATGGGACCTTCTGGCCGCCGGGGCGATGCGCGACCCGAATCACCGGCAGGACTATGAGAAATACAAGGGCGAAGTCAGCTTCCTCGAGAAGCAGGGGTTGGCCCACTACTACGAGTTCGTCCCGCGCGGAGACATATACTACAAGGTGATGGCCTGTTGCGATTTCGTCGTGTTGCCGTCGGTGGACGAGACGCAGTCGGGGACGCTCGCGCGGATTATTGCACTCAACAAACCCTACATAACCACCGCACCGATGGAGGGCCTCACCGCGCAGACGCTTGAAAGCGGGGGCGGGCTGCTCTTTACCAACAAGCAGATGCTCAAGGAAGAGGTCCTCAAGCTGGCCACCGATGAGAACCTGAGATTCGAGCTGGGAAAAAACCTGAGGACGTACCTCGAGACGACCGTATCCTGGGACGTCGTGGTCGGGCAGTACGACGAGGCGTACGAGCTGGCCAGGAACGCCGTCGCGGGCAGGAAAGTGGAGATACCGCTGGAGTTCTAAGCTGTGTCTGACAACTCGATTCGTCGTGAGGTCCGGCGAAAAGTTCTCTTGGGCTTTGCAGCCGGCCGCAGTATAATGAAGTTTTTAGGCACAGCCTGAGAGGGAAAATGGCTCAAGGCGCAAAGGATTTGTCTTTTCCGAGTGTTCCCGCCTCCTTCATCGGTACGTACGTGCCGCGCCACTGCGGCATTGCCACCTTTACCCACGATTTGGCCGGTGCCGTTGCGGGCGTCTGCGGGGAAACCCTCGGCGAGGGCCGCACGGTGCGCATCGTGGCCATAAACGACCAGCCCGAGGGATATCCATACGGCACCGAGGTTTCCTTCGAAATTCGCCGAAACCAGAAGCGCGACTACATCGAAGCAGCCAATTTCCTCAACGTCGCCCCTGTCGAGGTCGTATGCCTCCAGCACGAGTTCGGCATCTTCGGAGGGGCGGACGGCAGCCATATCCTTTCGCTGCTGGCCAATCTTAAGAAACCCGTCATCACCACCTTTCACACGGTTATCAAGGAGCCCTCCCAGGGGCAGCGGGAGACGCTCAAGGAGGTCGCGAGCCTCTCGACAGCGGTGGTGGTGATGGCCTCGCGCGCCGGGGAAATGCTGAGCGACATTTACGGCATCCCGCGCGAAAAGATACGCTTCACCCACCACGGCGTGCCGGACGTGCCGTTCGTCAACCCTTCGCAGTACAAGGAGAAGTTCCAGGTGGAGGGGCGGCCGGTGGTGCTGACGTTCGGCCTCATCAGCCCGAACAAGGGCATCGAGTACGCCATAGACGCCATTGCCGACGTCGCAAAGGACTTTCCCGACGTCGCCTACATCGTCCTCGGCGCGACGCACCCTGAAATCAAGCGGCGCGAGGGGGAAATGTACCGCGTGTCGCTCGAAAATCGCGTCGAGGAGCAGGGCATCGAGGACAACGTCATCTTCTTCAACCAGTACGTCACTCTCGATCAGCTCTGCGAGTTCCTCCTTGCCTGTGACGTTTACGTCACGCCGTACCTCAGCAGGGAACAGATTGTCTCCGGGACGCTCGCCTACGCGATAGGCTGCGGCAAGGCGATCGTTTCGACGCCGTACTGGTACGCCGAGGAGATGGTGCCGCAGGCCCACGGGCGCCTGGTCGATTTCAAGGACAGTTGCGCCTTAGCAGGGGAAATCCGCTCGCTCCTGGCGGACCCCGAGGAGCTTGAAGGCGTCCGGAAGGCCTCCTATGACTTCGGCAGGAGTATGATCTGGCGGGAGGTGGCCAGGCGCTACGTTGAGGTGATGCAGGAAGCCGTCGCGAAGTATGCCCCTGGTGTGCGTCGCGCCGAGGTACGGCGCAGGGCGGTCCCGACTTTGAAGCTCCCGGACGTGAACCTCAGGCACCTTGCGATACTCACGGACCAGACGGGTATCCTGCACCACGCCGTCTTTGCCACGCCGGACAGGAACTACGGTTACTATACGGACGACCAGTCGAGGGCGCTCGTCGTGGCGGCCTACAACTGGAAGCTCTTCCAGGACCCGGCGGTCCTGCCGCTTTTCGATGCGTATCTCTCGTTTATCCTCCACGCCTTCAAGCCCAAGGCGGGGTACTTCCGCAACCATATGTCCTACGACAGGAAATGGCTCGACGAGGGAAACGAGGACTGCCGTGGGCGCGCGCTGTGGGCGCTGGGCGCAGCGGTGGCCTACGCACCCAACGAGGCGGTGGTGGGGCTTGCGGCGAGGCTCTTTGCGCAGGCCTCCCGGCACGCCGAGGAGATGGTCTCGCCCCGCGCCTGCGCTTACACGGTGCTGGGATGCCACGAGTACCTGCGAAGGTTCTCCGGCGCAAGCGACGTGCGGCGGTTGCGCGAAGTCCTTGCATACCGCATCTGGTATCTTTTCGACGGGAATGCCGGCGGCGACTGGCCCTGGGCCGAGGACACTCTTGCCGGCGAGAGCGCCTGCCTCGCGCACGCGATCATACTCGCCGGCCGCTGGCTTCACGACGACAAGATGCTCCAGACCGGCCTGGATGCGCTTGGCTGGCTCGTCTCGGTACAGACCGATGAGGCCGGCAGATTGAACGTCGTCGGGGACGAGGGGCCGATGACGCGCGACGGCGAGAGGGCCGAGTTCGCCCAGAAGCCCCTCGAGGTCGCCGGCCTCATAGGCGCCTGCCAGGAAGCCTTTCTCGTCACCCGCGACCAGGACTGGTACGGCAAACTGCGGATGTGCTTCAACTGGTTCCTCGGTAGGAACGTCGCCGGAGAGCCGCTCTATGACTCAACGACCGGCGGCTGCTGCGACGCGATACAGCGCACGGGAATAAACTTGAACGAGGGCGCCGAGTCCACCATCGCCTGGCTCCACGGCCTTCATATGATGCACGACGTCTCTGTTTCCCAGTCGCTCGTTGGAACGCTGCCCTTTATCGGGGCGAACGTCGAGTAGGCCCTCCGCTAAACCATCCACGGTAGGTGCCTTAGCACACGCAGAATAAATGCCGGCGGACAAGAATGTCCGCCCTGCCCATCGGCTTGCCGCACGCGGAATAATTAATGTAGGGGCGCAATTTATTGCGCCCGCAGGTGAAGAGCGCGGGTGCATTGGGCGCGATAAATCGCGCCCCTACACAGCCACCAGTGCCACATAGCATTTGTAGGGGCGAGGCATTGCCTCACCCGCGGAAGGGCAGGTGACTGCCGCAGACAACGTCTGCGGCCCCCCGTAGCAGGAAGGGGGCGAAGTCCTCCCTTAGCCGGTGAAATCGACGGCGGGGACGGTTTCGGTTTCGCTCTTGGGGGCTTCGAAGTAGTCGGCCTGGGAGACGCCGGCCCACTTCACGAAGTACCGGCCGAAGAAGGACTTGGCGAACGTATTCAAGTCCTTCACGGCCTCGTTGTAGCGGGTGCGGGCAACGGCAATGCGGTTCTCAGTGCCCTCGAGCTGGTCCTGGAGGGACAGGAAGTTTTCACTCGCCTTGAGGTCGGGATAATTTTCCTGGAGCATCAGGAGGCGCGAGAGAACGCCTTCAATGCGCGACGCGGCCTGCATCTGTGCGGGGCGGCCCTGGGCGGCGAAGTAGGCCTTGCGGGTGTTGGCGAGTTCCTCGAAAATGCCCTTTTCGTGGGCCGCGTAGCCCTTCACGGTGGACACGAGGTTCGGGATGAGGTCAAAGCGGCGCTTTAGCTGCGCGTCGACGTTGCCCCAGGCCTCTTTGACCGCCTGCTCCTTGGCGACGGCGCTGTTGTATCCTGTCACATAAAAGAGCAAACCGCCAAGGCCGACGATGACGACAACCACGGCGAGCACAACCAAGAGAAGGATGAACTTTTTCACTTCACGCCTCCATATTTAGCGTTTCGTTTACGGCTCCTACCAGCTGCCGCCGGCGCCTCCGCCGCCGAAGCTTCCCCCGCCTCCGCCACCGAAGGACCC
>JAGHCE010000235.1 GCA_021160625.1 Planctomycetota bacterium
CCCCCATCGCCACCCGTGCCCCTGCCGCGCTGTATGCATCAACTGCGGCCAGGGTATCCGCCGAGACGAGCGGGGCGACGATGCGGCTTTGGCCCCCGGCCAGCGCCGCGATGGCGACCGCCCTGATCGTATGTGACTTCGAACCTGGAACTATGACCCTGCCGGCCAGCGGCGACGGGCTGATTCGTATCTTCAAAGAGCCTCCCCGTTTACCAGATCAACTGTACACCCCACAGCGGCGGCCCCGCGTGCCGTCGGCAATCCCGGTCCTTGCACAGCACGCCGTCCAACGGAAAACGCCGAATTATACCACGCTCGCCGCCGGATTCAAACCGAAAGGGAGGGCTTCGGAGGGCTTCGCCCCCCCTTTGCTACGGGGGCCGCGCGCGTTGCGCACGGCGATTATCTGACCTTCCGCGGGCGAGGCGTGCCGCGCCCTACGCAAGCCACCAGCGGCACATCATTATGTAGGGTGCGGCTTGCTGCACGCGGAATAAACGGCGGCAGACAAGAATGTCCGCCCTACCTGTTGGCTTACCGCCCGCGGAAGGTTGGTGGATTGCCTCGGGCAACGCCCGTGGCCCCCTTAGCAGAAAGGGGTCGAAGACCCCCCCCTCGGTGCGGGGGTTACTCGCGGTCTCCCTCGGTCGCCTCGTAGTAGGTTTTGCCGTCTCGCAGCCGGCTTTCCACCGTGCCTTCGCGGGAGAGCTCGTCGAGGTACTTGATCGCCTCGTTGTGGTGGACGCCAAGGCCGGCCGCCACGTCTTTGAGGGTACATGGGCGCCGCTGGAGAAGGGCCAGGACGTCGGCCTTCCTTGCTGAAAAGTCGCCTTCCGGGCCCTGGGCCTCGAAGTCGGCCACGACCACGGCCTTTTCCCCGATAATCCCGGCGAAGCGCTCCATATCGGCCCGGCTCACCGGGCGGGCGAAGGACTCGGCGGGAGGACGCATAGAGGTGTTGAGGTGGATTTTATCCGGGTTGATGCGTGCGGCGATTTCGGCAATCCTGCGGACCTCATCATCCGTTGCGGTGATGCCCTCCAGGAGCAAAACTTCGAGCCAGTAATCGCCCTTGAACTCGCGCCGGAGCCCTTCGAGCCCCTCAACCATCGTGTCGAAAGAAAGCGCGTTATGCGGGCGGTTTACGCGGCGCCACGTTTCTTCGCCGGCCGCATCGAGGCTCGGCACGACCAGGTCGACGCCCAGAAGGGACTCGCGCACGGACTCTTTCCACAGGAGTGACCCGTTGGTTATGATGGCAATGGATGTGTCGGTCATATCCCTTATACGGCTGACGAGCTGTCTGATACGGGAGTAGAGTGTCGGCTCGCCGGAGCCCGACAGCGTTATGAAGTCGGGTTTCGAGTCAAGATGGGCGGCCACATCCCGCAGGACATCGTCGAGGGGGAACCACTCCCTGCATTCGACCGTCTTGTTCGTCGTCCTGCCCAACTGGCAATAGATGCAGTCGTACGAACAGGTCTTGAACGGCACCAGGTCAACGCCCAGCGACCTGCCGAGCCTCCTTGACGGTACCGGCCCATAGACGTAACTAGTGTGTTTCGCATCACTCATATCAAGAGGTCCTCCCACGGCGACAGACAATACGATAATACTGCGACTTAAAGACCCTTAGAAATGCAGGAGCCAGCCCAGAAGCCCCACCGCAAAACCGACCGCGAAATTGACGGCCTTCACACCGATAAACGCCTTTCTGGAATGCGCCAGAAGCGGCAGCATACCGTGGCCGTCCTGCACGATGGAGCTGGCCAGCAATACGCTGAAGGGCACCATTCCCTGGGCGAAGAGGGTCACAAAGATAAGATGCGGCCCTGACTCGGGGATAATACCCATAAGACACGCCGCACTCAAAATGACCAGCGGATTTTTTTCCATCCAGTTTTCAAGATGCAAATGCTCGGTCAGGAGGTGCATCACGATGAGCGCACCGAAGGTCCACAGGAAAACCCTCGGCACGTGCTTCAATGCCACGTGGCGCCAGAGGTGTTCTTCGAGGAAATGCTCTGGTACGGTCGCGGCGATGAAGAGCCCCAGGAGTCCTGCCAGGACAAGGGTCACCTTTACCCATAACCTGCCGGGGTCCATCCCGGCCGATTGCGCAGAAGCCGCAATGGGTTCGTCGGCTACCTGGGGGATGTCTGCGTCGACCGGAGCCGTCACGGCAGCCGGGGTCGCTTCGGCCGCCTGCGCAGGGTGTGCCCCGTGCCCGCCGCCGACCAACAGCGCAAAGAGGAAAAGCAGCAAAGCCATCACCAGCGTGCCCCTTGCAAGGGAGCACTCGCGCCACTGGGTGACGAACTGCTTGAAAGACGGCCTGATGGAAGGTTCCTCGGCGTGAAATTCAAAGCCGTCGCAGGTCAACGGTGAGCTTGTGAAGCGTTTTCCCAGTACGAGGTCCATAACTATGCCGGTCGCCATTGCGATGCCGAACAGGATCGCGGTCAGCAGCAACGCCTTTGCCGGGAACATAGCAAACATCACGAAGGCCTCGTCGCCGCTGGTGGCTATCATCGTTGCCGTAAGCGCGGCGACGCCTACAATACGGTGCGTGTAAAGCGCCACCGTAGCGAAGGCGCCAAGACAGCCTGGCGTTGCCCCGAGGAAAACCGTGAGCAGTATCTGCCCGAAACGGTTCCCGGCCACCTGGCACTGCCACCGCCCGCTGGTGAACACGTTTACATATTCGATCACGAGCATCATCACAAAGACGAAGCCCGTAATGATAATCGTATGCTTGAGTATGTCGGCAAGCACCGCCATTCGGCGCACTCCCTTCGCAACCGCCCGGCGAATCGGTGCCGCCGAAGCCGGTGCCATTCTAACGATTTCAGAGGTTTTTCCAAGCTTTTAGACATCTTTAGGTTCCCACAGACCATTCCGCCGGACGAGATGGATGAGCAACTCCGGCGGGTGAAAGCGCTCATTGCTGTTGCCAGGCCGTTGAATTTGCCGAAGAAGTAAAATATGGCAATGTGGCATTGGTGGGAGGGCTTCGCCCCCTTTCTGCTATGGGGGCCACGGACGTTGTCCGTGGCAGTCAACTGACCTTTCGCGGGCGAGGCGTGCCTCGCCCCTACGGCATTTGTTCCGCGTGCGGCAAGCCGCACCAATGGGTAGGGCGGACATTCTTGTCTGCCGAATGTTTATTCCGCGTGCGCTAAAGCGCACCCTACGTGACTGGCTTTGTGCGGGCGAGGCGTGCCTCGCCTCTACCGATGATATGTGTGCCTTTTTTCGGAAGGACGAGGATTGAGCGCTGAGAAAGACCTTTCCCGACGCGGGGGGTTTGAACTGCCTGTGGTCGACCTGTCGCACTTTGTAAGGCTTACCGATGGTACCGGGATACTCCAACATGCCAACTACACAGTGGCGGACTACCGGGAAGGCTACGCCACCGACGACAACGCGCGCGCGCTCATAGTCGCCACAATGGCGCAAAATGCGGGGGTCCGGGATGACCGGCTCGACGACCTCGCCGCGCGATACCTTGCGTTTCTCAGGCTTGCCTTCAACAGCGAAACCAGCCGCTTTCGCAACTTCTTCGGCTACGAGCGCGAGTGGCAGGAGCACGTCGGAAGCGAGGATAGCCACGGCAGGACAATCTGGGCGCTGGGGACCGCCGCCGCGTATGCAGGCGAAGAGGGGCAGCGTTCGACGGCCCGGGAACTCGTCTTGCGGGGGCTTCCGGCTGTCGAGGGCTTCTCGAGCCCGAGGGCCTGGGCCTTTGCCATACTCGGCGTGTATCACTATTTGCGGGCCCTCGAAAGCGATGACTTCACCGAGGGGACGATGAGGGTGCTCGCACACAAACTCGCCGAATGCCACAGCAAAATCGCCACACCCGAGTGGCCCTGGTTCGAGGAAAGCCTTGCCTATGCCAACGCCAAGCTGCCGCACGCGCTTCTGGCGGCAGGCGAAGCCCTCGGGGACGAGAGTATGACGCGCACGGGCCTTGAGACGCTTTCGTGGCTCGCCGAGGTGCAGACCACAGACGACGGGCATTTCGGGCCGGTGGGCAGCAACGGCTTCTATGCCAAGGACGGCGAAATGGCCAGGTTCGACCAGCAGCCAATCGAGGCGCACGCCACCGTGTCGGCCTGCATCGCCGCGTACCGGGTCACCAGGCAACCGAAGTGGCTTGAGCACGCGCGCGCCGCCTTCGAGTGGTTCCTCGGCCGAAACGACCTGGGAGTGCCTCTATATGATTCAGGCACCGGCGGCTGCCGAGACGGGCTTCACCCTGACCGGGCCAATGAGAACCAGGGCGCGGAATCAACTCTGGCGTGGCTGCTGTCGCTTATCGAGATGCGGACGGCCGCAGATTTGTTTTCAAAGGGAGCAAAATGATGACAGGGCATCCGCGGGAGGCACTCCTGCACCGGCACACCGGCAATCCCATACTGACGGCAGCCCAATGGCCCTACCCTGTAAACAGCGTCTTCAATCCCGCCGCGACCAAACTCCCCGACGGCACGACGGCGCTTTTGTGCAGGGTGGAGGGGATGAACGGCCATTCTCACCTGTGCCTCGCCACCTCTCGAAACGGGATTGACGGCTGGCGGATAGACGCGCAGCCGACGCTCGCGGCGGATGTCTCAAACCACCCGGAGGAGCTCTGGGGCGTCGAGGACCCGCGGATTACCCGGCTTGATGAAATCGGCAAGTACGCCGTCACATTCACGGCATATTCCCAGGGCGGGCCGTGCGTCTCCCTGGCACTGACCGAAGACCTGCGCAGTTATGAGCGGCTGGGCGTGGTTCTCCCGCCGGACAACAAGGACGCCGCTCTCCTGCCCCGCAGGATCAATGGCCGCTGGGCGCTCGTTCACCGGCCTGCCACTGCGCTGGGGGCCAATATGTGGATAGCCTACTCCGATGACCTCGTTCACTGGGGCGGCCACAGGGTGATTATGGAGGCGCGCCTCGGCGGCTGGTGGGACGCCGGCAAAATCGGCTTAGCCACCGCCCCTATTGAAACCGGCGACGGGTGGCTCGTGATATACCACGGCACGCGCGTCACCGCTTCGGGGAGCCTTTACAGGCTGGGGCTGGCGCTTTTCGACAGGGATGACCCCGAACGCCTGCTCTTGAGAGGTGACAACTGGGTCCTGGCTCCCGAGGAGCCCTACGAGCGCATCGGCGACGTCGGCGGCGTGGTCTTTGCCTGCGGTCACACCGTGGCCGACGACGGCGAAAGGCTGAACATCTACTACGGCGGCGCCGATTCCTGCATCGCCCTGACCACGGGTCAGATACCGGAAATGCTCGACTGGCTGCGAACCCACGGCTCGCCCACAGACCAGTAACTCGCGGTTACATACACCGTCGCCATCCGAATCGAAAATAGGGGCACGGCGAGGCACACATATCATCCGTAGGGGCGCTGCTTGCCGCGCCCTCGGAAGGTCCGAGTGATTCCCGCGGAATACTGCACGGCGGGTAAACCCCGCCACACCATCACCCGCCATAGCGGCACACTCACTCCAGGACGGCCTGGAAGCGGTAGCCGACCTCGCGCACGGTTATGAAGGTGGGAATGCGGGGGTCCGGCTCGATCTTTCTTCTCAGCGTGGTGATGCAGCGGTCAATGCTCCGGCGGGCCACGAAGGTGTTGTAGCCCCATACGAATTTGAGTATTTCGTCGTGCGTGAGCGCTCGCGGCGCCTTCCTGATGAGGATTTCCAAGAGGCCGAACTCCTTTGGCGTAAGCGCCACCTCGCAGCCGTCTCGCAGGAGTCTGCGGCTGTCGGCGTCCAGCGTGAAAGCGCCGAAACGGTGGACGCGGCTTTCTCCGCGTCGCTCTCGCCGCAGAAGGGCGCGCGCGCGGGCCAGAAGCTCTCTGATGCTGAAAGGCTTCGTGACGTAGTCGTCCGCGCCAAGATTGAGCCCCAGAACGACGTCGCTCTCCTGCCCCTTGGCCGTCAGCATAACGATGGGCATCTCCAGCCCCTCTTCGCGCAGTATCCGGCATATCTCGTAACCGTTGATCTTGGGCAGCATTATGTCGAGAACGATGAGATGGGGCTTCGAGTCGAGCGCAAGTTCGAGGCCCTTCTCGCCGTCGTCGGCGGTCGCTACCCTGTAGCCGTCGTACTTGAAGTTGTCCTTGAGCGCCCGAAGCATCGTGGGGTCGTCCTCGACGATGAGGACTGATTCGGCTGCGGGCTTTCGCGCCTGCGGCATCACTGCGCCTCTCTCTTCGGCCTATCGAAGATGGGAAGTCTTACCGTGAAAATGCTGCCTCCTTCCGCGCGCTCCGCAACTTCTACCGACCCTGTGTGCGCGTCGACTATGAACTTCACGATAGCCAGCCCCAGCCCACAACCGCCGCCGCTCGTGGAAAGGCTGCGGTCGACCTGGTAGAAACGCTCGAAAATCCTGCGCCTGTCCCGGCGCAAAATGCCGATGCCGTTGTCCGAGACCTCGAACGAGACCCAGCCTTCGTCGGCGTAGGCGCAGAGGGCGATTTCCTTCCGCTCGCCCGTGTACTTGTAAGCGTTTTCGAGGAGATTCAAGAGCACCGTGATAAGCGCGCCCCTGTCAGCCCGGACGGCCGGAAGAGCGAAGGCGGCGCGGGCCTTCTGGGGCTTGTCTTGCTTGAGGTAGCACAAACCCAGGCGCAGGTGCGCCTCGGCGAGGTAGGGGCGCCGGGCTTCTTCGGCTTCGATGATTCCTTCGTAGATGCCGATGGCTGCGTCGACGTTCCCGGCGGTCTCCTCCTCGAAAATCCCCTTCTCCAGGAGCACCGAAACCTCCCCGGTTTCCTCCGCGGCGAATGCCGCTCCAAATGTCGCTGCCAGAATGACCGCAGCCACAACAATCCTTGCTTGCCGCATAACACTCCTCCTTTCCTGGAAGAATCTACCGTCGGCGACCAATATACGCAAGGAGATGATAGCAATTCAATGTTACGCAATTGTCACGCCCCTTTGACTTTTCCGTCCTTTTTTCGCGACATACAGGGCGCATTATATGCAGCCTGCGGCAATCAACCGGTCTTGCGAGGGCGTGCCGTGTCCCTTGATACACTGGTGGACAAGCCACCAGTGCCACATAGCAAAAGGGGGTCGAAGACTTTCTATGCAGGGCAAGTTTTTTCGCTTGACGAGGCTTGGGTATTTGGTAATATAGCCAAGTCGCTTTATAATGGAGAAGCCAAATGGGATATATGGACGCTGCTACATTGGCAAGGTTCCAGGCGAAAGCGCGCATATTCAAGGCGCTGGCGCATCCTACGCGGGTATTTATGGTGGACGAGCTCTCGCGCGGTGAAAGGTGCGTCTGCGAGCTGACTGAAATGGTAGGAGCGGATATGTCTACCGTGTCCAAGCACCTTTTGGTGCTTCGCTCGGCAGGCATCGTGGCGGACGAAAAACGCGGTTCGCAGGTCTTTTACCGACTCAAGATGCCTTGTGTCCTCAAGTTTTTCAAATGCGTCGGCACCGTCATAAAAGCCAATGCGGCCGAGCAGGTCAGGCTGTCACGATAGGCTTTGGACAGGAAAGGCAGGTAAAGAACAATGGCGTGGTTAACCGGTTATCCAAGGGAAAAGGTCGATTGGGCCCC
>JAGHCE010000223.1 GCA_021160625.1 Planctomycetota bacterium
GGCGCTTCTTGCCAGACTCGCCGAGCGCTTCAGCGCCGCGACCCTCTACTACCGCATCCGAGGCAGCGACGCCCAGAAACTCTTCATAACCTACAGTTATTCCCAATCCACCCCCGCCCCGTAGGGCGGAACAAATGCGGTAGGAGCATTGTCACAGATTTCACCGATTGCAAGGTATAGTGACACGCGGTTCCGTGGCCTTCTTCACCGCTTTACTTCTGTGGGCCGTCTGGCCGGAATTCAACGGCTCCGATGTCCGGGCCCGAACCTGCGTAGTCATCGTTCACGCCCCGGATAGGAATGCCGCGGTCTATACAGGGGCTCGTCGGGCGAAGCCCGAAATCAGCATCAGAAACGCTTTTGACGAGACCGGCGTCGGTAGCGCACGAGTGGTTGTAGTCACTGACGGTGTAGGTTGCTACGCCCGGGGTTGCCCTAAGCTGCGGATCGGCTACCATTCCGGCGTTTTCCATACCGCTGAGATCCCGGAAGGCGCTCAGGCCCTTGTACCACTTGTCATCGGCGAGCCAGTGAAACTTAAAGATGACCCCCGCACTTGGGTTCCAGTAGCAGTTGCCGTCGAGGACATTGCCCGGGCGCATTGCCAGGACTGCGTCCTCCATTGGCAAGACGAGGATGTTATTACGGAAGTACTTGTTGCTGGTGGGGAGTTGCCGGTTAAAATAGATGCCCATGCCGGAATTGGCGGTCAGGCCATAGCCTGAATTGTGGTCACAGTAGCAGGCACCGTGGGAAACGGATCTTCCGATGCCGAACTTAAACATAAGCGTGCGGAAAACGAATGTGTTTCGAGTGACATAGACCGGCCCACGCACACAGGGGGCCACGGAAACGGCGGAGTTGCAGTTACGCGTCTGGTTGCCGTGGATACGCATATTAACGGCGCCGTAGTCGGCCTCGATTGCGTCGTCCGAGCCGTTGAGGAGGCGGTTGTAAAAGATGTCTATGTCGCGGTTGCCATTGAAGGTGGCGGTGGCGATTTGCTGATCTTTCCCAGGCTTGGGTTCGAGCGTGATAAGGTTGTGATAGCCGTCGATGCGGTTCCCGACAATGGAGGTCCCACGGCCGGTCCAGATGTACATGGCGTCGCGGCTGAACTCCCAGTGCTCGCGCATCATTGCGGTCCATTGGTAGTCAGTCTGGCCTTCCTGGCGGATGTCGTTGTTCCAGATGGCATTATTGTCGCAGTTGACATCATCGATCGATATGGCGAGGCCACAATTGTAGAACTTGTTTGAGATGATTGCGTTTCCATCGCCGCCGCCGCAGACCTTGACCGCCTCGTCGGACGTGTGCCGGAACTCGAAGCCCTTGATGATGACGTTCGAAGCGCCGTCAAGGACGATTGCGTGGTCGCGCTGTCCGAGGATGTATTCGTATGCCCCTGCCGGCTTCGCGGTGCCGGTCTTGATATAGAGAAGGCCCGCCTTCGTGTTGTGGAAAAAGGCGCGGCGGGTGTCGTATTTATCCTTCTTGAGTTCGTCGAGGGACATATATCCGTAGACGCGCTGCGAGTCCTGCGTGAGGAGCCTCAGGGCGGGCTCGCCTTCAAGCGGCCGTGAGAAGATGCCGTCGCCGGCGCTTTCCCACTTGGCGCCCTTGGCAATTGCAGCCGCCGCGTCGATTACCGGCATCGACGGACCTTCACCTACCAGGAGAATCGGCTGCTTGCTCGTCCCCTGGACGTTCTTGCCGAGGATAACCTCTTCCTTGTAAACGCCGGGCGCCACGTGAACGACGTCGCCGGGCTTGAGATCCTTGACGGCGTCCGAAATGGTCCCGTACTCCTCATTGCCCGAGAGGGAAACGCGGATCTGCCGGCCGCCTTGAGGGTCTGTGTTCAGAGTGCGCGTGACGGCGTCCTGTTCCAGAGAAGTCTCCACGAGAGCACCGGTGTCGTCGGTATTGCGGAATGTGACGGCGATCTTGACAATTTCGCCCGGATCGAGCGGGTAAACACTGGCCCACCAGATATTCTTGCCCGGGCAGCGGGTCATCTCAACGCCATTTTGCGAGCGGTCTTCCCCGTTTTTCTTCCAAGTAAATTCCGGGATGGCCTTGTTGTCACCTTCGTACGTCACCGTGATACCCAGGGCGTGCCAGGTGGGATATATATCCATCTTTATCGGAACGGTCATATCGTGCGCGAATGCACCCGCCGTCAGGATTGCCGACGCCACTAAAACGGCGGCCATAACTCCAGCCACTTTCGTTCTTTCCATAACTCTTCTCCCAATGGGTTGGTGATTTCGACACGTTTGCTTGTGACTGTCCGATTCGAGAGTTTACATCGGGCCACAATACAGCAGATAGCGCGGCGGGTCAAGGAACATTGCGTTGCTTCGGGCACTGAATCCTCGGGCCATCTGGCCAGGAAGCAGTTTAACCTTTCCTCCAGAAAGTCGAGAAAGACGGGAGGATCACTGCCGGAGCCCCAGATTCCGTGGTTTTTTTCCTCTCGTTCACGCACGGGTTCGCAAGAGTGCGGCTTGCCGCATACACAATAGCCGGGTAAAATATGTCTGCTCAGTATTAAAGGCCCCCCGGAGAATGCAATCGTTATGGGGCAATCCGAACCACAGGAACTTTTTTCCCGGCTGCAGGTGGCGGTGCTGCTGGTGCTGGTATGTCTGTTCGGCGTGGGGCTCTTTTTCCTCAAGCACGAGCGCAGGCTTCGCAGTTCCACGATAGAGATAACCGCCGGCAACCCGGAGGATTACGACTTTAAGGTCGACGTCAACCAGGCACCCTGGGAGGAGATATCGCTTTTGCCCGGCATCGGGCCGGTGAAGGCCAAGGCGATCGTGTCATACAGGAGGCAGATCGGCTGCTTCCGGAGTGCCGAGGACCTGTTGGAAGTCTACGGCATAGGCGAAAAGACCGTCTCCTCAATCGCAGAATATCTCGTCTTCGCCGATACGAGCGAATAACCGACCCGCTGGAAGCGCTCTCAGGCGCCACTAAACCGTAAAACCACCACTTTGTTCCCAAACCACACCCGCGCCCCTATAATACGTTCCGGGCCGCTGCACCCGCCTGGATAGCAGGGCGTGGACGGCACTGCGGATCAACAGATTCTTAAAAGATGCTCTGAATTCAGGGAAGCGCAAATGGGGCTCGTCAAGGCCGGAAGTCTGGCGGCGACGGTTGATGCCGTCAACGACGCGTTTTTCTATGGACGCAAGTTGTCCGAGAGCCAAAGGCGCGCCGTCGCGAAGTGGATCACCGGGTGCCAGGGCGCGCCGGGGGCATATGCGAATATGTTTGCGCCTACGGCAAGGGACTTCGAGGCCGGCATCAGGGTCTTCACAGGCGAGCCCTTCAAGAGCCGCGCAGGCGTGGCGCACAAGCTGGGGCAAGAGGCCTGCAGGGCGCTTTCGCTTTTGGATGTGGGGCTTGCGGACGTAAGAGAAGCGCTTGAAAAGGCCAACAAGGGCATAGCTGAGCGGGTGCGGGGAAACGAGCCTCGAAGGCCGGGGATGTACTGCTGCGGGTCGTGTTCGGTGGCTATGTGGCGCAACTTAGCGGTAGGAGGCCTTTACGACCAGGAGAGGATTCTCGCCGAGGGGATGAAGGCCCTGAAGGCGCACAGGGATGACAAGGGAAAGTGGGGGATATTCCCATTCTGGTATACGCTTCTGGCCATAAGCGATATCGACCTGCCTGGAGCTCTCATTGAGAAACGATATGCCGCGCCCGGCTGCGAGAGACTCCTCAAGCGCCGTGCGAAAGACGACAAACACGACAAGCGGCGAAGGGTTCTGGCCGAAAGGATTCTCAGCCAGTGCTGAAGCACGGCGGCTCTGCGCCAGTGGTTTTATCGGGAAACCTCGATTGATGGCAGACTTCAAACTCACGACCGATTTCATCCCGCGCGGCGACCAGCCGAAGGCGATTTGCGAGCTCTGCCGGGGGCTCGACCGGGGGGAAAAGCAGCAGGTCCTGATGGGCGTGACCGGCTCGGGCAAGACCTTCACCGTGGCCAACTGCATACGGCACTACGGCAAGCCGGCGCTCGTCATATCGCACAACAAGACTCTCGCGGCGCAGCTTTACAGCGAGTTTCGCGACTTCTTCGGCGAGTCGGCCGTCGAGTACTTCGTCTCCTACTACGACTACTACCAGCCCGAGGCCTACATCCCGCAGCGCGACATCTACATCGAAAAGGAAACCTCCATCAACGAGGAAATCGACCGGCTGCGCTTGGCGGCGACGTCGGCGCTGATGTCGCGCGACGACGTCATTATCGTGGCTTCGGTCTCGTGCATCTACGGCCTCGGCTCGCCCCAGGACTATATGGATATGACGGCCATAGTCGCCCAGGGGACCGAGATCGACCGCGACGACCTCCTGGCGAAACTCGTCGACCTGCAGTACGACCGCAGCGACGTGGACTTTGCGCGCGGCACGTTTCGCGTGCGCGGCGACACGGTGGAGGTCTTCCCGGCGTACGAGGAGACGGGTTTTCGCATCGAGTTTTTCGGCAACGTCGTCGACGCGATAAAGAGGATCGATCCTGTCAGAGGTTCCATAATAGAAAGGGTCCCGGATCTCAGCATCTATGCCGCCAAGCACTTCGTAATGCCCGCATCGCGCATTGAAGGGGCACTTGACGGCATTCGCGAGGAGCTCGACGTGCGCCTGATGGAGCTTCGCGGCCAGGGCAAGCTCCTCGAAGCGGCGCGCCTCGAGGCCCGCACCAAATACGATATCGAGATGATGCTCGAGCTGGGCTACTGCCCCGGAATCGAAAACTACTCCCGGCACCTCTCCGGCCGTTCCCCCGGCGAGCGCCCCTATACCCTCATCGACTACTTCCCGGAGGGCTTTCTCACCATCGTGGACGAGTCGCACGTCACCGTCCCGCAGATAAGAGGTATGCACGCCGGCGACCGGTCGCGAAAGACGACACTCGTCGAGCACGGCTTCCGCCTGCCGTCGGCCCTGGACAACCGGCCGCTCACGTTTGACGAATGGGAGGAAACGGTCGGCCAGGTGCTATACATCTCGGCGACGCCGGGCCCCTATGAGCTCGAACGGACCGCAGGCGTCGTCGTCGAGCAGATTATCCGGCCCACCGGCCTCGTGGACCCGCCGATCCGGGTCCAGCCGGCGCGCGGCCAGGTTGACGACCTCATTGCCCGGATCCAACAGCGCATCGAGGTCCACGAGCGCGTCCTCGTGACGACGCTGACCAAGCGCCTGGCAGAGGAGCTCTCCGAATACATCAAGCAGTGCGGCATCAAGTGCCACTACCTCCACTCGGAAATAGACACGCTGGAGAGGGTTGAGATACTGCGCAGCCTGCGGGAAGGCAAGTTTGACGTGGTTGTCGGGATAAACCTCCTGCGCGAGGGGCTCGACTTGCCGGAGGTCTCCCTCGTGGCGATACTCGACGCGGACAAGGAGGGATTCCTCAGGAGCGAGACGGCGCTCGTGCAGACCATCGGCCGCACGGCCAGAAACGTCAACGCCGAGGTGATCCTCTACGCCGACAGGGTAACCGACTCGATGCGCCGTGCGATCGACGAGACCGACCGGCGGCGGCAAATCCAGGACGCCTACAACCGTGAGCACCACATCACGCCGGAGACGATCCGGAAGGCCGTCCGGCGCGACATAGGCGAGGAGGCCGCCGCGCGAAAGATGGTCGCGAACGTCTACGGTGTCGATGAGGACGGCTACGACGTCGAGGAGCTCGTCGGGCGGCTGGAAACCGCTATGTACAAGGCCGCCGGCCGTCTCGATTTCGAGAAGGCGGCGCGTCTCAGGGATGAAATCCTGAGACTGAGGCCCGACAAAAGCGCCATCATTATGACGCCGCGCAAGCGAAAGCAAGCCGCCCTTGCCGCAAAGAAAAAGGCCAAGCGCACCGCCCGGCAGAAAACGAAGAAGTACAGAAAGGCATCCGCCCGCAGAAAAAAAGCCCCATAAAACCATGTGCCACCGGTGGGGGAGAGATTCGCCCCCCTTCTGCTATGGGGGCCACGGACGTTGTCCGTGGCAGTCAACCGGCCTTCCGCGTGCATCAAGGTCTACCGCCGTGGAGGGTGCTCCCTGTATGACGGGCGCTGTGTTTGGGTATCATGCGTTACACAAGATTGAAAAATGGCGCCCATTCGCTTATAGTGTGCCCTGCGACCTGTCTCGAAAGGAGCGGTGATGTTCGATGTTGTATGTGTGGGGGGCGCCACGCAAGATGTCTTCATAAAGAGCGACCTTTCCAAGATTATCCGCATAAGCGACGTCCTTTCCGATAAGGAATATCTCTCCTACGACTACGGCTCGAAGGTCGGCATCGAGGACATACAGTTCCTCACGGGCGGCGGCGCCACCAACACGGCCGTGGCCTTTGCCAGGCTGGGCCTTTCGGCAGCATTCCTCGGCAAGGTCTCCAGGACCGACGACGCCGGGGCGAGGATTGTCGCAGAGCTCCAGGAGGAGGGGGTGGACACGAGCCGGGCCGTCTATTCGAACTCCCAGCCGACGGGCTACTCGGTGATCCTGGTCTCCTACGCCGGCGACCGGACGGCGCTTACCTTCCGAGGTGCAAACAACACCCTCGACGAAGACGACATCGACTGGGCCGTCCTGGACGAGACCAAGTGGCTTTATATGTCCTCGCTTTCCGGCCGCAGCGCCCAGATGGCTCAGACGATAGCCCGGCGCGCCGCCGAGAAGGGCGTGAAGGTCGCCTTCAATCCCGGCTCCACGCAGCTAAAGACCCGCATCAGGGGCCTGCGCTCCATCCTCGAAACCACCGAGATTCTCATCATCAACCGCGAAGAGGCCGAGATGCTCACCGGCATCGAGGGGGCGCGCCACTGGGTTGACGACGAGGCCTGCAACCTCTGCGGCAAGTGCGTCGAGGCCTGCGGGGAAGGCATCTTCCAGGAGGTCGAGGGGCGTATAGTCGTCAGGAACGTCGACCTGTGCAGGCGCTGCGGCGACTGTATGAAGGCCTGCCGGTCCGGGGCGATCCTGCTCGAGCCCTGGACGTACAACCTCTTCGAGATATTCAATGTGCTTGCCGAGACCGGCGTAAAGCTCGTCGTCATCACCGACGGCAGGGCCGGTGCCCAGGCCTCGGACGGCGAAAGCATTTACTACTTCCCCCCGTACAGCGCTCCCGTGGTTGACACCCTCGGCGCAGGCGACTCCTTTGGCTCGGGGCTGGTGGCGGGGTTCATCCGCGACGGGGATATCCAGTCGGCCTTGAAACTCGCCTCGGCGAACGCTTCCAGCGTTGTACGATACTTCGGCGCCAAACAGGGGCTCCTCACCCTGGAGGAGGCCGAGGACATCATCCGGGAAAAGGAGGAGCAAGAAGAGAAAATCCACTTCGTCCGCAAAATCCCGTTTCGCCAGCGGGTGATGAAGTGAGACACTACGCCTTTTTCCTCGCCGGGATAATACAGGGCTCCATCACACAGAGATCTACTCATTCCCAGGACTACCGCCGCCTGATAAGGGAAATCATCGAAAAGCACGTCGAGGGCGCGCGGGTCTACTGCCCCTTTGAGAATCATCCCAACAGCCTTGAATACGACGACTCCAAGGCATCGCAGGTTTTCTTCGACCATATCCAGATGGCGGCCAGGACCGACTGCCTCGTGGCATATCTGCCGGAGGCCAGTATGGGCACGGCGGTGGAGATGTTCGCCGCTCATAACGCCGGCCGCGCCATCGTCTCGGTGAGCCCGCTGGGAGGCAACTGGACGGTCAGGTTCCTCTCGGACCGGGTGCTCGGCGACCTCGGTGCGTTCGGCGAGTTCGCCGCCTCGGGGCACCTGGTGGAGTTCCTTGATGAGTACTATGCCGGCGAAGACGAAGAGTCCCTGACACAATGACTCGCGAGCCGCGTTGCGAGCGCGACGGCCCGCAGCGCAAGGCGCGACGAGGAGACATATTGTGGAGTATGGCGATTGAGAAGCAACGCAGCGAAGCGAGCCGTCCCGCCGCAACCCAAAGGGATGGCATCGCGGCCACGAGGCATTTTGTCAGGGGCTCTAAAAGCCGCCGTGCCTCGCGCAGGGTGCCGCTTGCAGCCTGTACGCTGGAGGCGCTTCGCGATGCTGTCGCAAAGGCGGGGTTCCCAGCGTACCGAGCCGCCCAGGTGATGGAGTGGTTTTACGGCAAGCACGTCTACAGATTCGACCGTATGAAAAACATCTCCGCGCCCGTCGCGGCTTACCTCGACGAACATTTCGTTGCGTTTTCATCGAGGCTTGTTACCGCGCAGGATGCCGGAGACGGAGCGGTCAAGATGGAGATCGCACTCCGGGATGCTTTCGTAGTGGAGGCGGTCCTTATCAAAGTGCCCCGCCGCAGCACGCTGTGTGTTTCGACCCAGGTGGGATGCCCGCTGGCGTGCGCATTTTGCGCTACGGGACAAAGCGGCTTCGAGAGAAACCTCAAGGCGTACGAGATGGTCGAACAGGCCCTTCACGCGGCGGCCCTTATGCCGAGGCGGCGCATATCGAACGTCGTCTTTATGGGGATGGGCGAACCGTGCCTCAACCTCGACGCCGTCCTTGAGGCGGTCAGCGTGACTAACGCCGCCTATGCCTTCCGCGTCGGCGCGCGCCGGATTACCATAAGCACGCTGGGCGATCCGCACTGCATCGAGAAAATTGCGCGGTTCCCCCTTGAGGTGGGCCTTGCGATAAGCCTGCATTCGGCCGATGAGAAACTAAGGAGACAGCTCGTGCCGGGCGCGCCGGCGTCCCTGGATAAGACTATCGAGGCCGCCTGGCGCTATTTCCGGGAGACCGGCCGCGAGGTGACGTACGAGTACGTGCTGCTGGCCGGCGTAAATGACTCGTTCGCCGATGCGGCGGCGCTTGCCGGGCTCCTTCGCGGGAAACGGGCGTTCGTCAACCTCATCCCGTACAACGAGGTCGAGGGCCTGGCCTTCAAGCGTCCGACTCCGGGCAAAACGGCCGGTTTCTGCAAGCGCCTCATCACACTCGGCGTCAAGGCCCACGTGCGCACGAGCCTTGGAGGGGGCGCACACGCGTCCTGCGGCCAGCTGCGGCTTTCAAAGTCAGCGGGGAGTGCGAGTTGAACGGCGGCTCTCCAAGTTCTGCCGCCGATCCCGACACGCAGCTGATGCGGGAGTTCACGGCCGGAAACGAGGAGGCCTTCGACAGGATCGTCAAGAACTTCGAGCACCGGGTCTACGGCACCATCTACCGCTACGTGGGCAGCCGCGCTGCGGCCGAGGACTGCGCCCAGGAGGTCTTCCTGCGGCTCTACAGGATGAAAAAAACCTACAAGCCCACGGCGCGCCTCTCGACGCTTATCTACCGGATTACGACGAACCTGTGCCTCAACTTCATACGCGACGAACGCCGCAGGCGGATGGTATCGCTCGACGACCGAAAAAACGACGGCAGCATTGCGATAGGGGCTCTCATAAGGGACGAGCGGGCCGAGGACGTCTCGGCGGCGCTTGAGGCCCGCGAGCGCGCCGAAATAGTGCGCAGGGCCTTGGGGCGAATCCTCCCGAGACAGCGGGTGGCGCTGGTCCTGCACCGCTTCGAGGGCCTCTCCTACGCGGGTATTGCCGACGTGATGGAGACCAACGTCGCAGCGGTCAAATCGCTCTTGAGCCGCGCGCGCGCGTCCCTTGCCGAGGCCTTGAGAGCCGATATCGAGGCTGGAAATCTCTGACGGCGGCGCAACTTCGCCCTTCAGAGGGTGTTCAAACAAGAGGCTGGAGGTAGTAATGTACTGTGAGGAAAGAGACAATCTGGCGGCGTTTCTCGACGGGGAGCTCGAACCCGGCGAGGCCGAACGGCTCCGTCGGCACATCGAGGGCTGCGCCGAGTGCCGGGAGTATCTTGCGCTGCTGAAACGTTCATATGACGCATTGGAATACGTCGAGCCCGTCGAGGTCCCTGAGGGACTTGGTACGCGGGTGCTGGCGGGTGCCCGGAAGCGTTCGCGTGTGCCGATGTTTGCGGCGGCCGCGGGCCTCGTGGCGGCGGCGCTTGTTTTCACCTGGCTTTCAACGAAGCCCGGCGTAGGCCCGGCGCCGGTGGAAGACCCCCAGGTCGCGTGGGCTGCGGGGCTTACCGGTGAGGAGCAGGGCGTTGTCGAGAATATGGACATCCTGGAGGATTACGATATCCTTTCCGACCTGGACCTTTTGGCCCAGTACGACACACTTGCCGGGTTTGAGGAGTTTCCCGAAATCGAGGCGATTTAGAGGTTGGTAACCTTTTGGAGGCTGTTATGAAGACAAAAGTTCTTGTCGCAGCGCTGGCCGTACTGGTGCTGACGACCTGTGTGGGCGTGGTGCAGGCCGCCGGCCGCAAGGCCCAGGCGAAGAGCACGACCCGCGCCGATCTCTTTGCCAACATTGACAAAGACGGCAGCGGCACAATTTCGAGGGCCGAGTTCCAGAAATACCGCAAATCGCTCAAACGGCAAAAGGCGAAAGCGGCACAGAGGAAGGAGGTTCTTGCAAAGAAAGCCCCTGGAAGCGGGAAGGCCCGCAAACCGCGCGCGCAGGGTGCCGGGCAGCCTGCCGCCGGGAAAGCGCGCAAGACCTGGACGTCTCCCCGCTGCAGGCAGAGAACCGCACCACCGCAGGCCCGGCCGGGTCGGGCCCGTCAGAATGCCTTGAGGCGTGTCGGCCGGCGCCGGATGCGCGGAGGAATGATGGCTCGTCCGGCGGCGCGGCCCGCAGAGCGCCGTGGACGCTCCGGACAGAGTGCCCAGCAGGCCCGGCGCCGGCAGGCCGGACGTCAGGGTCCTCGAAGGCAATCTGCGATGGCTGCGCGCGGCAGAGGTCCTGCCTCCCGCAGACAGGTGCAAATGGGTATGCGCGGCAGGGGTCAAGCGCCCTGGAGAAAGCCGCAAATGGGCAAGCGCGGCGGGAAGATGATGGAGCGGCCGGAGATGCACCACGGACGGCGCGGACAGCCTGCCCAGCAGGCCCGGCGTCGGCAGGCAGGACGGCCGGGTCCTGGAAGGCGACCGGCGATGGCTGCACGCGGCAGGTCCGGGATAGACGCCCGACAGGTGCCCCGGGAAGGGTCTCGCGGCGTCGCAGGGCAGTCCCGCCGCGGCCAGGCCATGCGGCCAAAGGCAAAGGCGCCCGGCCGAGCCGGAAAAAACGCTGTGCGGAAGTCGCCCAGGGCGCCCCGCGCCGACAGACCTATGCGCAACAAGCCCGCCGACCGACCCAGCCGCAATTCTTCAGAGCGCCCCCGACAGGTGAAAAAGCCTGAAAGGTTGGCGTCCGATCGTGATGTCATAGAGAACTGGCGTATCCTGGCCGACCTCGGCCTTGTTAGAGACGTGGGTTTCTGAAGAGATGAATCCGAGAGAAAAACCAAGAATCCTTGCGAGCGCGGCGCTGGTTGTTCTGTGTGTCGGTTTCGCGGCAAGCGTTCTCGCGGCCGAAGGGGGGAGGGGAAACGCGGATAAGACCGCCGCCGGGCCGGACACGCGCCCGTCAATGGGCGGCACCGAAAGCCTGGAGGCCGGCCCCACGGCGCCGAAGGGTGCCCCGCCGGACGAAGTTCTAAAACAGAGGCTTGCGCGCTGGCGCTCGCTCCCGCCGGATCAGCGGCGAAGGCTCTTGGAGCGCTACCGCGAATTTCATAAGCTTCCCCCCAACGTCAGGCGGCGCATCCAGAAGCAGTCGGCCCGATGGGAAAAGATGCCGCCCGAGGAAAAGAAGCAAATACGCAACCGCCTGCAGTATTTCAAGAAGCTCGGCACCGGGGCCAGGCAGCGGCTGCGTCGCCGCCTGGCGGCTTGGCGCGCAATGCCCGAAGAGCGCAGGCTCTTCGTCCGGCGGGTGCTGGCGGCCCTGAAGGAGCTTCCGCCTGAGAAAATCGAGGAGCTCAAGAAACTGCCGCCTGAAAAGCGCCGCGTTAAACTCCTGCAATACCTAAAGAGCAAGGGCATCATTGCTGCCCCTCCCGGCGCCAGGCCAAGGCGAAAAGAGGCCGGGGCCGCCGAGGATGCCCATGCCGGCAAGCGCCGACCGCCGAGGACGCCGCGCGGTGGAAACGGCCACGGGGGGAAAGAGCGTACGCGCACCGGCAGGCGCGCCGGAGCCGAGGACGACTTGTAGGAAAAGCCGGCGGTTTCAGCCGGGGTAGATGACGCGCCCCTGGATGAGGACATCGCGGCCGCTTTTCGTTCGCCTCACACTTTCGAGCCGGACGGCGCACGACATCTCGCGGACACTCCAGCCC
>JAGHCE010000001.1 GCA_021160625.1 Planctomycetota bacterium
CAATCCGAGGGACGGGAAGTGATTGAGGAGAAGAGCCCCGCAACCGCTACCGTGCTTGGGTTCTTTATCGGTCTGGGCAGTTTCTACACAAATGAACCGGTCCTTGGGGTAGTTGACCTCCTGACTTGGCCGGTTTCCATCCTCTGGGAACCGTGGATTGCTCCAGCGCAGGCCAACAAGGTAAACTACGAGGCCATGCGGGATTACGTCGCATTTGAGAAAGAAAAGGCAAAGCCGTAAAGCGTTGCCTGATGGCACCAGGGAAAATAGCCGGGACAGGCGCCAGTCGTCGCAAAGGCGAGAGACTGTCGTGCTTGTCCCGGTTTGTTTTGGTAACGTCCACCGTTTCATTTCCGCGGGCGAGGCATGCCTCGCCCCTACTATACTCCGGCGGCGGGGCAATATGGCTTGTCCCTACTTGACTCCGGCGGCGGCGTGGTAACAATAGGGTTGGTGTCGGTGTTTGAGAATCCCCCAATTATCGAGGAGTGGTACAATGACCGTAAGCAGGCTTTGCAACTTGGGCTTTATCGGCTGCGGAAGGCTGATGAGCAGGCAGCACATCCAGAACGCCCACTACAGCAAGATCTGCCGGGTTCACACCCTCTGCGACATCGATGAGGCGAAGCTCGAAACCGCGGCCAAGAGATTCCCTCCGGAAAAGACGACCACCGACTATAAGGACATCTTAGCCGACCCGGATATAGACGCTGTCGTCATCGCGATGAATTACAAGCTCCACTGCCGCTTCACGCTTGAGGCGCTCTCGGCCGGCAAGCACGTCTACGTCGAGAAGCCCCTCGGCGAGACCGTCGCCGATGCGCTCGAAGTCGCCGAAAAGGCCCGAAACGTCGGCCGATACGTCGCCGTGGGTCTAAACCGCCGCTTCGCGCCCGCCTACCGCGACCTCCTGCCGCATATCCGCGCCCGCAAGGAATCGTGCCTCGCCTACTACCGCATTGCCGACCCTTACGAGGGCAAAGGGGACCGTATGCACACCGAGGCCTGCCACATTTTCGACTGCCTTCGCTGGCTGTTTGATGCGGACCCGACCGAGGTGTTCGCCGCCAAGGGCCACTACGACCATGACGCGATGATAACGTTGAAGTTCTCCGGCGGGTCGGTGGCCGCGATCTTTTTGGGCAGCCAGGGCACGGACCTGATACCCAAGGAACACTTGGAGGCCACGTGGGACGAAAGCGGCGTAACGATTGAGGATTTCGTCGAGGCGCGCTTCTTCGGCATCCCGGACCTGCCGGCGGTGAAACGCTACAGGGGCCTGGCCTATGACGGGTGCCCGGGGGACTATGTCGAGCGCTTTGAGACGGTGGGACTGGAGGCGCTGCTCGAAGAGCGCCGCAAAAAGCACGATGCCGATGTGCTCAAGGCCGCCGGAGGCAGTCCAGACGAGGGCCTCTTAGCGCGCCCCTACAACTACATCGTGAACAAGGGCTGGCGCGAGGCCCTGGACGGCTTTGCCCTCGCGGTTCTCGGCGAGGCCGAGTTCGAAAACGCGACCGCCTTGGACGCAGCCTGGGCGACGCGCTTAGCCAACGCGGCAAATGAGTCGGCGGCCTCCGGCCAGGTCGTCAGGATCGGCCCCTCCGGGCCGTAGCCCGCAATGGCGGACAAGTTTACCCGCCCTTGGCGGGCCGCCAGTGCCACATCGTTATGTAGGGCGAGGCCGGCCGCACGCGGAATACTGCACGGCGGGACAATCCCGCTTCGCTAAAGCTTCGCAGCACGGGGACCCGCCGTGGCACACGTACCACCGGTAGGGGCGAGGCACGCCTCGCCCGCGGAAGGTCGGTTGATTGCCACGGGCAACGCCCGTGGCCCCCATAGCAGGATGGGGGCGAAGCCCTCCCCCCGTAGCAAAGAGGGGTCGAAGCCCCCCACTGGTGGACAAGTTTACCCGCCCTTGGCGGGCCACCAATGCCACATCGTTATGTAGGGGGCGGGGCTTGCCGATGAGAGTAATCGTCACCGACGCCGATGAGAAAAAGAGCCTTGCCGCTGTGAGGGCCCTGGGCAGGAAAGGCGCCGATGTCTGCGTCGGCGGGCACAGGCGCTGGGACCAGTCCTTCTACTCGAAATACTGCCGCGAGAGGCTCATCTACCCCAACCCGCAAAAGGACCCGGACGCCTTCGCCGGGTTTCTCCTGGAACTCGTCAGGAACAACCGGTACGACGTCCTCCTGCCGACCTCCGACTACACCACCATCATCGTGTCACGGCACAAGGCCGAGCTCGAGGCACACGTGAAAATGGTTACACCCGACTACGAAATGCTCTCTGTCGTGCGCGACAAGCCGAGGCTCTTGGAAATCGCCCGCAGCGTCGGCATCGGCGCCCCCGAAACCTACTGCCCCTCCACCCTTGACGAAGTGGCGGATATCTCCCGACGCATCTCGTACCCCTGTGTAGTGAAATACAAGAGAGGCACCGGTGCGGTGGGTATGAGGTATGCCGGTTCCCCGGAGGATCTCCTGGCGCACTACCAGGGGAGAGAGCACGTTCGGGACATCGTGTTCGACGATGTTTTTCCGATGATCCAGGAGTACATACCGGGTGGAATCCACGACGTCTGCGTCTTGTTCAACCAAGGCCAGCCGCGCGCGGCCCTCACGCAGAAGAGGGTAAAGATGTGGCCCGCCACGGGGGGAAGAGGCGTCGTGGACGAGACGACGTGGGAGCCGGAGCTAAAGGAGCAGGCCGTCAGGCTCCTCGAAGCCGTCAAGTGGCACGGCCCGGCGCAGGTCGAGCTCAAGATGGACCCGCGCGACGGCATCCCGAAGCTGATGGAGGTCAACTGCCGCTTCTGGGGAGGCATAGGAATCTCCATCGCGGCCGGAATGGACTTCCCCTGGCTTGCCTGCCGGATGGCCGCCGAGGGAGACATCGAGCCCCAGTGGGACTACCGGGTGGGGACGGTGCACCGGTGGGTCTTCCCCGGAGAGCTTGAGAGCGCGCTGCAGGGCGATAACAGGCTGGAAGGCCTTTTCGATTACTTCAGATTCAAGAGGGGCACGTGGTACGATCTGTCGCCTGGCGATCCGGTTCCTCACATTGTGAAGGCGGGGCTCGCCGTTTACCGGCCCCTGCGCCGGTTCGTCAAGGGAATCGTCGGCCGATAGACAGAGGCTCGGCGGATTTGTGAGGGGTATTGAGACTTCACTGGTGGGCAAGCCACCAGTGGGGGGCGAAGCCTCCCACTTAGGGGTTTAGCCATTCACGCCAGTCGCGGCCGACGCCTGAACGCCTGCGGTAGTAGCGCATCGCCTCCTGGCAGTGGCAGATGGGTTTGGCGTTCAGGAGCAATTCGGCGACCTTGGCGATGAGTTCCGGGAGAAGCTTGAACGACGTGGCGACTTTCTTCTGCTCCCGGCGGGTGGAAAGGCCTTCGAAAAGGCGGCCGGGCTTGAGGCCGCGATCCTTGATGCCCTCGGTGTAGTTGGTGACGTAGGAAATGGAGGCGTAGCACATCTCGAGCTCGCGCGCCAGGAAGACCTCCGGGCACAGCGTCATCCCCACGAGGTCCCCGCCCAGGGCCACGAACATCCTGACCTCCGCCGGCGTCTCGAGCCTGGGCCCCTCGGTGCAGACATAGACGCCCCTGTCCGCAAAGGGGCAGCCCGTTTCCTGAAGCGCCGCAATGGCGGCGGATCTGACCGTCGGGCAGAAGGGGTCCTTCTGCCGCATAAAGCCGAGGCCCTTGAACCGGAAGAAGGTGGTCTCGCGGTTTTTCGTGAAGTCCAGCAGATCGTCAACGACGACGAAATGCCCCACGGGGATGTCGTCCCGCAACGCCCCTGCCCCGCTCCAGGAGAGAATCTGCCTGACGCCGAGCTCCTTCAAGGCGTAGATGTTTGCGCGGTAGTTGACAAAAGGGGCGGAGATATCGAAGTTGGTCTCGCCGTGCCTGCTCATAAAGAAGTACGGCCCTGACTCCGCTTCAACGCGGTAGACAGGCTGGCTGGCGCCGAAGGGGGTGTCCACGCGGTCGAGGCGCTCTCCCCGGATGGCGCCGGAGGTGAGAAATTCGTATGCCGTACTGCCCCCGATGACGGCGAAGGCAGGTTCCTGGCGTTTTTTTGCCATAGTCAGATTCTTTGTCGCAAGACGACGAGCCAAGCACGCCCCGCTCGCAGATGCCCTCAGGAATGCCGGCCAATTCCGGCAAACGGCCCAGGCAGGGGGTTATAACGCCGCCGCCGGGCCCTGTCAATCACTTTCACGCCGTGCGCCTCTGGCAACGCGCACCGCCGCCGCCGCCAGCGCAAGGCCCGCCACCGCCATAGAGATAACCACAACCACCGCCCACGGGCCGTCGAGGGCCTTTGTCAAAAAAGCGATCTTCGCCTTGTAAGCCTCCATCACGACGGCGAAGGCGTTGTTGCAGAAATGCACGATCATCGCCGCCAGGAGGCCGCCCGAAAAGCGCACGACCAGCGCCAGGAGCACCCCCAATACGAAAAGCGGCAGGAGCTGGTAGATATTGAGGTGCGCGATCGAGAAGAGTGCGGCGCTCGCAACGACGGCCCGGATCGGCCGCCATCTCGCCGCAAACGACTGGTGGATAAACCCACGGTACATCAGCTCCTCGCAGACCGCCGGCACGAGCGCAATCGAAAGGACAAGTGCGTAGAGGGAGACCTTCTGGCCTGCCACGGCCTTCATCATTTCAGGCGGCGGCGCGAGAAAACTGGACTGGAGCGCGTGAGCCGCCATTCCCAGCAGTATCGCCGCAGGCACAAAAAGGGCGATCGACACCGCCCGCCGGGGACCTATCCTCTCGAACGGGAATACCTTGCGCCAGTCGAGCCGCCTGCGAGCGGCGTAGACAAGCGCCGGGCCGATGACGAAGCCGGCGTAAATCATCAGGATTACCAGCGGCCTGCCGAGGCCGTACTTCTTTGTAAGAGTAAGGCCGAAAAAGAAAAACAGGATGACCGATACCGCCCAGACGAAGAGCGCGTGTGACGGCTTGGCGAGCCCCACGGCGGCCGGGGGCACCGTGTCGGAAAGCGGAGACGCGAAAAGGACCTCCTCGCGGGAAAAGACCCCCGCCGCCCATTTCAGGGCCAAGGCGGCATAGACGCAAGTCGATGCGACCGCCACGAGGGCCGGCCCGGTCGAGAGGGTCTCCAGGAGCCCGTCCTTGAGAAAAAGGGCCATCGAGAGCACCGGCACGAGCGCCGCCGGGTATGTCAGCCGCATCTCGGGCAGGATCGCCAGCGCCGTAAGCGGCAGCACGACCGCGTAGAGCGGCGCCAGGTAGTACTGACCCTCGCGGACACTGCGCGCAAAGGCCGCCACGGCGAGGCTCACCGCGCTGAAAAGCGCCGCCAGCGGCAGGAGCGCCGGAACGAAGATTATGAATGCCGTCATCGGCACCGAGAAATCGATTGGGCTCTTCCCGCCGGAGGCTGACTTCATAAGGCAGTTCACCATAAACATCGTTGCCGACAGGGAGAGGAAGTTCGACACCACCGACGCAACCGACATCGAGAAAACGGCTGCGTACTTGCCGCCGAGTATCTCCAGCCTCGTCGCGGGAATCGACAGCAGCGTCTCAAGCGTGCCGCGCTCCTTCTCGCCAGATATCGCGTCAAGCGCCGGGTAGAGTGCACCGGTCAGACACAGGATAACGAGCAGGAACGCGAGCATCTTGCCGAGCCTGAAGGCGCCGCGCTTTCGCGGCGTGGCGATATCCCGGCGGTCTATGTCGACGGGGTTTATGTATTCCGCCTCGATGCCGTTGTAGGCAAGGCGCATCGACAGGACGCCCCTGGCAAACGTAAGCACCGTTTCTGAGAGCTTGCCGGCCGCATCCTGGCTAGCCTGGTCGGCGCTGTCATAGACCAGCGTCACTTCGGCCGTTTCCCCCGCCTCGATAGTCTCCCTGAAATCCTTCGGTATGACGAGCCCCACGGCCGCCCCGACTTTCGGGATATTGGCCACCTTGCCGTTGAAGGAGACGACCTTGAGGGCCTCGTTCGCCTCAATCTCCTTGACGAGGCCGGGAGCGTTTTCGCCTCCGCTTATCGCCACGATCCTCTTGGTCGCGCGGGCGCGGCTTTCCTGCGTGAGAGTGCCCTGGACAAGCCCTATGATGAGAAGCGGATAGAGTATCAGCGGAAAGACAATCGCCATAAACACCGTGCGCCTGTCGCGCAGGATGTCCCTTATCTCCTTGCGTGCAACCGCCCACGCCCTATGCCCGCGAAACATCGCGTGCCTCCACGAGTGCGAAAAAGGCGTCCTCGAACCTGTCGCAGCCGCTTTTGGCCATAATCTCCCGAACGGTGCCGACGATCACCACCTCCCCCCTGTGAATGATAGCGGCCCGGCGGCATATCTTCTCCACCTCGCTCATAATGTGCGTCGAGAAGAGCACCGCTTTGCCCTCGGCGGCCAACCCCGCAATCGCCTCCAGAACGCGGCGCGCCGCGAAAACGTCAAGCCCCACCGTCGGCTCGTCTAAGATGAGAACGGGAGGGTCGTGGATAAGCGCCCTGGCCACGGAGACCATCTGCTTTCTGCCGGTGGAGAGTTCGCCGCAAGGCGTGTCGCAGTATTCCCTCATATCCAGGTAGTCGAAGAGCCTCTCGCGCCTCCGGTCGATCACGTCCGGCGGCACGTCGAAGAACTCGCCGAAGTAATTGATTATCTCCCGCGGAGTGAGCCTTTCGTAGAGGCGTGTCTCGCCGGAGAGGTAGCCCATTTTGCGCCGGGCGGCCTCGCCGTTTTCCGTGACGCTTATGCCGTCGATAAAGCAGTCGCCCGAAGTGGGTGCAAGGATCGTCGCCACGGTCCGAAGCGTGGAGGTCTTGCCTGCACCGTTGGCCCCAAGGAGCCCGAAAACCTCTCCTGCCTCGACCGTAAACGACACGTCCTGCACGGCGACGACCTCGCGCGGCGTCCCGGCGAGATAGACCTTGCGCAGGTTGCGGCACTCAATCACGTCTCACCACATCTTCTTTCTTCATTTGCGGGGGCTTTCTCCCGCGGCCGGCCGTGGCCCGGCGCCCCCCCCCGACTCGCGAAGTATAATCCTCAAGGGCACCTCCTCGAAGAAGAACGTGCGCCTGAGGGCGTTCTCGACGTAGCGGATATAGTTGCGCCTGAAGGCCTTCGGGTTGGAGACGAACAGCACAATCGTCACCGGCGCCACCGCCGCCTGCGTGGCGTAGTAGACTTTGGGAAGCCTGCCCCCGGCGGCGCGCGGCCGGCGACGCTCGACTATCGCGGCGACGGCGCGGTTTAGCTCGCCGGTCGTCACCCTGGAATTCGCCTGGCTCCAGAGGTCCTCGGCGATCTCCAGCGCCGCGCCCACGTTGAACCCGGTGGCCGCCGAGATAAACACCACCGGCGCAAAGCTGAGACCCTTGAGCCTCGCATCAATATACTTGCGAAACTTCTCCGGATCGACGTCGCTCGCCAAGTCGTACTTGTTGAGCGCTATGACGACGGGCTTGTGCGCCTCGACGATCGAGGCGCCGAGTTTCTTGTCGACGGCCGATATGCTCGTCGAGCAGTCCATCAGGAATATCACGACGTCCGCGCGGGAAATGCTGCGGTGCGTGCGGGTCATACCGTAATAATCGACCGCCTCCTTGACGCTCTTCGCTCGCCTGAGGCCGGCGGTGTCTATCGCCACGAAGCGCCTGCCCTCAATCTCGAAGCCCACGTCCACGCTGTCGCGCGTCGTGCCGGGAACGTCGCTCACGATGACGCGGGACTCGCCGGCCAAGTAATTGACGAGCGTGGACTTGCCGGCGTTTCGCTTGCCGACGATGGCGATCTTGACAGGTCCGGTCTCCTGCGGGGCCTGGCCCTCCACGGGAAAATCCGCCAGCGCCTCTTCGAGGCTCTCCCGAAGATCTCCGATGCCGCGATTATGTTTCGTACTCGTGACGAGCGCCTCGCCCACGCCAAGTGCCGGGAACTCACCCGCCAAGTTGGCGAGATTCGGGTTGTCGGCCTTGTTGGCAACGAGTATGACGGGCTTTTCGAGCCTTCTGACCCTGTCGGCCGCGAACTCGTCAAGCGGCGTTACGCCGTCCCGGATATCGACGACGAAAAGGAGTACGTCCGCCTCCCGCATCGCAATTTCGATCTGCCTCTCGACGTCGGCGGTGAGGTCGTCGGCGTCCTCTATGCCCATCCCGCCGGTGTCGATAATCTCGGCGCGTCGGGCGCCGATGCGGATTTCAGCCGAGACGCGGTCGCGCGTGATGCCCGCCTGCTCGTCCACAATGGCGATCCGGCGCCGCGCAAGCACGTTGAATATCGACGATTTGCCGACGTTGGGCCGGCCTACTACTGCGATCCTGGGAAGATGCAAGTCCATCCCTCACGAAAGCGTCGGAAACCTGACAGAGCGAGATTCTACCCTAAGGGGCACAAACTTGCAAAGAGTAGCACACGCACCACCGCCGAGACGCTCCCGCGAAAGGCCGACCGCGTAGGGCGCGGCTTGCCGCGCCGTGGGGATGATCCGCATGCGGTAAAGCCAACAAACAGGTAGGGCGGACATTCTTGTCTGCCGTCGTTTACTCCGCGCGCGGCAAGCCGCGCCCTACGCAGCCACCAGTGCCACATAGCATTTGTACCGGATTGTGCGGTTTTCTCTTGCGTAATGCCCCCGAATGCGTGTATAAAGGGATTTTGAGCGTGCGCATGCCTCCAGAAAACAGGGGAGTGGTGCTGGGGAAGAGCGCCGGGGAGAAGCCTTAGGAGGGGGGCAATGCAGGTATTCCGGGTATTTCTGTTGTCGTTTCTTTTGGTGTTGGTAGCTTCGTTCGCAGTTGCCGACGAGGTCTTTCTGAAGAATGGGGGCTCGATCAAGGGGGACGTTGTCTCCCAGGACGACACGTACGTGGTCCTCAGGACCGCCTACGGCAGCGTCACTTTCGAGGCTTGTGACATTTCCGAGGTCAACTACTCCACGCCGCTTGAGAAGGAGCTGCTGGCGGACCTGGCTGCCCTCGCACCGTCGGACATCCCCTCGCGAATGAAGCTGGCCAAACGCGCAAGCGGCTCTGGCCTCGACGAGGTAACCCGCAAAATATACGGCCAGGTGCTTGCCATCAACCCGGACGACAAGAGCGCCCGCAAGGCCCTCGGCTACGTGAAGTACGAGGGCGAGTGGGTAACCCCGAAGGACAAGGAACTTCACCAGGACCTCGTGCCCTACAAGGGCCGCTGGGTGACGAGGACCCAGCGGGATGTGCTCATAAAGAATGACGAGGACCGCGATTACTTCGCCCGGTTTGACGTGACGCCCTCCCAGGGACAGAAGATCATCGAGGCGATAAGTGACTTCAAGGTGGAGATAGAACCCAGGGGCGGCTTCATGGTGCGCCGGCACGTAAGCACCATCCCCGTCAAGGACAAGCCCTACGTCTATTCCGTGGACGCGCTGACCTGGAAGCGCCTGGGGGTCTTCGTCTCGGTAAGCTTCATCGACCAGACACGCCGCCTGGTGCCCGGCTTCGGCGACCTCACCGTCACCATCTATTCCGTCACGACCGACGCCGTCGGCAACCGCAAGCCCGCCAAGCCCATCCTGACCGAGACCGTCTCCCTCAAACCCGAAATGTGGGAAAAGAAAAGCGACATCAAGTACTGGGACACCCGCATCAACCATTCGTCCTACGAAAAGCACCCCGCCGACGACGTGAAAAAACTGTGGTTCGACAACTACTTTATGAACTTCGACGGCGTCCTCTACGTCCTCGCCAACCGCAACATAAACCTCCTTGCCCCTCCCGGCATTTACTACGTCGAGGCGGTCTTCACCCTGAAGAACAAGGAGAAAAAAGCCGGCCGCTACGTCCAGTACGCCGAGCCCCGCTGAAGAACACATATCCGCAGATTACGCAGATTACACAGATTAGCCCCGTAGGGGCGCTGGTTCACTCACGCCCACTTCCCGGCACAGTAGGACAGGCATTCCTCCGCCAGACGCCTGTCCCCTTATTCCTGGTAGGACAGGCATTCCTGCCTGTCTGTAGTGGCGACGCATGCGTCGCCCGCGAACCGGCTACCGGCCATGCCGAAATCCTTGACACAAAACCCCGTACGCGCTATTGTCTGGAGACTGTCCGTAATAGGGGGGAAATCTATGTCCGAGGAAACACTCGAAAACCGTCGTAAGAAAGGTTCTTGTTGCTACCAGTTGCCTGCTGACGCCACAATCGATCCCGGCAAGTTCGTTTGCAGCGCGCCCCAAGCCAACGGTCGGGACTTCTGCATCGCACACACGAAAGACCGCACGCCTGAAGAGGAAAAGGCATTCGCCGCGCTCATTGGAAAAAAAACTCCACGAAAACGACTACGACTTCACGGGCTACTTCTTTCCCGACCCGTTCGAAGACTTTAAGGACCAAACCTTCGTTGCAGACGCCATATTCGATATAGCACACTTCGCGGGTTTTGTCGACTTTCGGCAAGCCAGATTCAATGGCAAAACTTTCTTCAACTCGACCCATTTCGGCTACGCCTGGTTCAACAACGTACGGTTCGGCAGCAATGACTCCTCTGACGTATCGTTCAACGGGGCCACTTTCGACGGCGACACTTTGTTCAGCGGAGCCGAATTCTATGGCCGCGCTTTGTTCCAGAAAGCCACTTTCGGAGGACGCGTTGAATTCGAGGAAATTTGTGGTACAAAGACCCGGTTTCACGAAGGAGCATACTTCCATCGGTCGACATTCGCCGACAACGCTTCGTTCAAGGAAGCCGAGTTCGACGGCGACGCCTCCTTCATCGAAGCAGCGTTCGGCGGCGTTGCCTGGTTCGACAAAGCCAACTTCGGCGACCCCGCCTGGTTCAGCGCAGCCAAGTTCGCCGACATTGCCGACTTCAATAGAACCCGGTTTCGCGAGTACGTCTCTTTTCGCGACAGTCGGTTCGCTAGCTCTGTAACGCTTACAAAAACACTTTTCAAAGGGGAGGCCGACTTCTTTGGCGCCACCGTCCCGCCAGCGGGCAAGTTCAGCTTCGAGGTTGGAAGCGGCCGCGGTGCGTCCGTCTGCCGGTTTGCAAAGCAGGTCTGCCAGAATATGGGCGAGTACCAGGAGGCCGGCGATTGGCACTACAAGGAACGCTGCCACACCTGGGCAAATAAGTTCCTAATGGAGACATTCCTGCTGTTGCTGAAAGTGGATACGATGCAACGTCTAAAAAACCGGCGCTTCGACTTCTCCAAGATACCTATGATCGCGTTTTGGGTCAACCAATACGAGTATCACGCCCGTAAGACGGAGTTTCACAAAATCGAAGAGGAACTGGACAAAATGCTGCGCTCGTGGTCACGTCGACCGAAGGCCTTGTGGGCCTTAACCAAAGTGTTCCTCGAGTATATCCTAATCAGGGTCATATTCGGCTATGCCGAGAAGCCGAAACGGATAGCGGGAATCGCCGGGAGCCTCATCGTCGGCTCCGCGGTTCTCTACTGGCGCCTCGGCGCAGTCGGCGAGTCGGGCAACCCCGACGTGGCTTGCGGCTTCTGGAATTCGCTCTATTTCAGCGTCGTTACATTCACGACACTGGGTTTCGGCGACCTTACACCTGCGGCGGGTTTCTGGTCAAGGTCCTTAGCGGGATCCGAGGCTGTGATGGGAGCGTTCCTGATGGCGGCGTTTATCGTAGCGCTCGCTCGCCGCTGGGGCCGCGCTTGAATCCACAGCCGCGCACCCCGATACACGTGTATCCCTCTGTGTGCCCCTGTCATCAACAATCTGCGCAATCTGCGGAAAAATATCCCATCCCCATCCATGGGGGGGCTTCGCCCCCTTCCTGCTATGGGGGCCACGGGCGTTGCCCGAGGCAGTCAGCTGACCTTCCGCGGGCGCGATGAATCGCGCCCCTACGGACGGCAATGTGGCACTGGCGGCTTGCCCACCAGTGGGGGGGGCTTCGCCCCCTTTTTGCTATGGGGGCCACGGGCGTTGCCCGAGGCAATCCCCTGACCTTCCGAGGGCGCGGCAAGCGGCGCCCCTACGACATTCGTTCTGAGACAGTCATTTGGCCTTCCGCGGGCCAGGCTCCCCTCGCCCCTACGTTGTATCTCTCTGTGTTTGAGTGCCTCTGTGGTGAAAGTGATACGCTCGCCGCTTGCATACCGGGGGATTTTCGTTTGACTTGTCCGGCTGCCGAGGGTATAAGGGTACGAACCTAAGGAGGAGCGGAGCGCGATGAAGCGGGAAATTCGTATCCTGGGCCTTTTGTTGCCGCTGGGGAACCCCCACGGCCCATAGGGTATTGTTGCGTCAAACAGCCCCGGGGCCTAAGGGCCGGCGGGGCTTTCTTTTTTTGATGCTTACGGATGGACGGTGTCTATGCCGATTAATGTAGGACAAACAGGGGGTCTTCGACCCCTCTTTGCTATGGGGGCCACGGACGTTGTCCGTGGCAGTCAACTGACCTTCCGCGGGCGAGGCGTGCCTCGCCCCTACAGGTGGTACGTGTGCCACGGGGGATCCCCGTGCTGCGAAGCTTTAGCGAAGCAGGATTGCCCCGCCGTGTAAGTATTCCGCGTGCGGCAAGCCGCACCCTACATAATTATGTGGCACTGGTGGCTTGCCCAGCAGTTTTTGAAGGGAACCTGTTATGGCACAGAAACGCACAAGTAAGCGAAAAAGGAAAATCCGGATATTCGATACTACCTTGAGAGACGGCGAGCAGTCTCCTGGCGCCAGCCTCAACACGCCTGAGAAGGTCAAGATCGCACGGGCACTCGAGGCCCTGGGCGTTGACGTCATCGAGGCGGGCTTTCCGATAACGAGCCCCGGCGACTTCGAGGCGGTGAGCCTTATTTCCGAGACGGTGAAAAAATCCGCAGTCGCGGGGTTGGCGCGCTGCATGGAAAAGGACATCGTCGCGGCCGCGAAGGCCCTCAAGAAGGCGGCCAAACCGCGCATCCACGTGTTCCTCGCCACCAGCGCCATCCACCGCAAGTACAAGCTGAAAAAGGCCAAGTCGGAGATCGTGCGCCTGGCCGCCGCGGGCGTCAAGCTCGCCAGTAAATACTGCGACGACGTCGAGTTTTCCCCCGAGGACGCCTCGCGCACGGAGCCGGAGTTTCTCTCCGAGGTCGTGGAGGCCGTAATCGACGCGGGAGCCTCGACGGTGAACATCCCCGACACGGTGGGCTACGCGATGCCGGAGCAGTTCGGGGCGCTCATCGCACATCTTCGCAGCGACGTCTCCAACATCGCCGACGCGGTCATCTCGGTCCACTGCCACAACGACCTGGGCCTCGCGACCGCCAACAGCCTTGCCGCCGTGGCCAACGGCGCCGGCCAGGTGGAATGCACGGTCAACGGCATCGGCGAGCGCGCGGGAAACGCCTCGCTCGAAGAGGTGGTGATGGCCATCGCGACGCGCAGCGACTTTTTCGACTGCACGACCGGCGTAAAGACGAACCTTCTCTACCCGACCAGCCGTCTTGTCTCGGGACTTACGGGTCTCGTCGTACAGCGCAACAAGGCCGTCATCGGCGAGAACGCATTCGCCCACGAGGCGGGCATTCACCAGGACGGCATCCTCAAGGAGCGCACGACCTACGAGATTATGAAGCCTGCGGACGTGGGAGTGCCCGCATCGAAGCTGGTGCTGGGAAAGCACTCCGGGCGCCACGCGCTAAACGAGCGCATCGTCAGCCTCGGCTACACGCCCAGCGCAGAGCAGCTCGAAGAGGTCTACGAGCGCTTCAAAGTCCTGGCGGACAAGAAAAAGGAGGTCTTCGACCCGGACATACTCGCACTCATCGAAGAGCAAATATCCGAGGTGCCGGCGGTCTTTGCGCTTAGGTCCCTCCACGTCTCAAGCGGCAGCCACACGATCCCGACGGCGACGCTGGTGCTCGTGATGTCTGACGGCCAGACCAAGCAGGACGCGGCCTGCGGGGACGGCCCGGTGGATGCCGTCTACAAGACCATCGACCGGATTACCGGGATCGCGGGGCAGCTTGTCGATTACGGCATCCACGCCGTGACCTCCGGCAAGGACGCCCTGGGCGAAGTGGTCCTGCCGGCGGATTTCGCGGGCAGGCGCTTCTCGGGCAAGGCGTCCTCCACCGATATAATAGAGGCAAGCGCGCGCGCCTATCTCCAGGCCGTAAACCGCGCCGCCGCCGAGGCAGGTGCCCCGAAGCGCGCTTCCCGCAAAGGGAAAACCCGCGGGCGCTCAGGAAAAATCGCTCCAGCGCGCGGACGAAAGAAGACCGCCAAAAAAACGCGCCCCTCGCGCACAAAGTAGGACAGACATTCTTGTCTGTTAATGATAGGGCAACCGCCTGATCGCCGCTTAGGGGATTCGGCGGGCACGTGCGTGGCTAAAGCCACCTTGGCGGCCGACAGCCGCGTAGGGCGGCACCGTATGCCGCGCGCCGAGGCACAGAGGCACGGCGCGATGCGCCCGAGGGAATTAGTCGGCCTTTCGCGGGCCAGGCTCCCCTCGCCCTACAGGGTTTTTGGCTCCTTCTCCTGCAGAGGACGGGGGCCCGACGGAGAGTATCTATGATCTGCGTCCCGATCGTCGAGACGACAAACGACCGCGCCGCGGCCCGGCTTGAGGAGGCTGCGGTCTCGGCGGACCTGGCGGAGCTCAGGATCGACTACCTCCAGGAACCGCCGGACCTCCGGAGGCTCCTCGAGAACCGGCCCCTGCCCGTAATCGTCACGAACAGACCCGTGCGCGAGGGGGGGCTTTTCGCCGGGGACGAGATGACGCGCGTGGCGCTTCTTCGCGAAGCGGCGTCCCTGGGCGCGGACTACGTCGACATCGAGCATGACGCGGTGGGGTTCCTGGGCGAGCCGGCCGGCGCGCGCGTCATCGTATCGTATCACAACTGGGACGAGACGCCGGAAAACCTCGTAGAGGTGGCGCGGATGCTCGTCGGCACGGGTGCGGACATCATCAAGATCGCCACCCGGGTCAACAAGGCAACCGACAACTTTCGCCTCTGCCAGCTCCAGGCCACGACCGGCGTGGCGACCATAGTAACCGGTATGGGGCCCAAGGGGATTCCCAGCCGCGTGCTGTCCAGGAAGTTCGGGTCGTACCTGACATTCGCGGCCCTTTCAAAGAACGCCACAAGCGCCCCCGGCCAGCTGACAATCGCGGATCTTGTCGATACCTACAACTTCCGCTCAACGAACCGGAATACGAAAGTATACGGCGTCATCGGAAACCCGATCGGCCACAGCCTGAGCCCCCACATCCACAACGCGGCCTTTCGGAAGCTCGGCGAGCCGGCCGTCTACGTCCCGTTCGAGGTGGAAGACTTTGAGGTGTTCCTCAAGGGCTGCAACTGCCTCGACCCGGTGGGCTTCTCCGTTACGATTCCGCACAAGGAGGAGGCCTTCCGGCTCGTCGGCGAGACCGACGCGATAACCGCTAAGATAGGCGCGGCAAATACCATCCGCTTCGGCCCGGACGGCCTTGCCGGCACGAACACCGACTGGCAGGCGGCCCTTGAGGCCATCCGAGCGGGGCTCGTCGAAGAAGAGAGCCTCGCCGGCAAACGGGCGCTTCTCCTGGGGGCCGGCGGCGCGGCCAGGGCCATCGCCTACGGCCTTGCCTCCCAGGGGTGCCGGATAACCATTGCAAACCGCACGCTCGAACGGGCACAGGCCCTGGCACGGGAGGTTTCGTGCGACGTTGTCGCCTGGCAGGAGCGCTCCGGGGTCGACTTCGACATCGTCGCCAACTCGACCTCGCTGGGAATGTACCCCGCCGCCGGCACCACGCCGCTTCCCAAGGAGGCCTTCAGGTCCGGGCAAATCGTCTTCGACGCGGTTTACAATCCCAGGGAAACACGCTTCCTTCGAGAGGCGCGAGAAGCAGGCTGCAGGGTGGTGGACGGGTTGGAGATGTTCGTGCAGCAGGCCCTTGCGCAACTCGGGTTCTGGTCTTTCGGGGACGTCCCGGCCAACTACCTGCGAAAGGCCGCGATGGCCGGGCTCGGCAGTTTCGGAGACGGCGAGTGACAATTCCGGCAGAAAAATTGCGCCACCTCGATGCCAACCTCCGGACTCCAGCCGCCGTGCAGCGGGAGGCAAGGCGGTGATGGGGACGTATCTTTTCTTCGGATTCGCCACGTTTGGCTTCGGGCTCATCGTGGGGTCGTTTCTCAACGTCTGCATATACCGCCTGCCGCGTGAAGAGTCGTTGATCTACCCGCCCAGCCACTGCCCGAAATGCTACCAGCCCATCCGGGCCGAGGACAACATCCCCGTGCTGTCGTGGCTTCTGCTGAGGGGAAAATGCCGGTTCTGCGGGCAGAGGATTTCCATCATCTACCCGGCCGTCGAACTGTTCACGGGAGCGCTTTTCGCCTTTTACTACTGGAGGTTCATCTCGCCGCACGCCCAGACGGTCACGGCCTTTCCCGTGGGGCGGCAGCTGCTTCATATGGGGGCGCTTTACCTCGTGCATATGGCCTTCATCTCGGCGCTGGTCGTCGTCACCTTCGTCGATTTCAAGCATCTCATCATCCCCGACGAGATCAGCATCGGTGGAACCGTCCTCGCGGTGGCGGCGTCGCTTGTCTTCCCAGAGATGCACAACATCGGCATACTCCAGAAC
>JAGHCE010000229.1 GCA_021160625.1 Planctomycetota bacterium
CCCCGACCATTTTTTGCCCGGCAAAAAATGGTAGAGCAGGAGAAGGGAGAAAGGAGAGAGTAGAGCAGAAAAGCAAGACCCAGCACTCGGCGTGGCGCTCGGATGCTCATAATTCTCTCCTGCGGTCTCCTCTCTACTTTCTACTTTCTAATCTTCGGGGGACACCATAGCCCTTGCCCTCGAGAAGCTCATTGTCTACCAGAAAGCCATTGATTTCTCAAACCGTGCTCGCCAACTGAGCGGCACCTTCCCGCGTGGCTTCTACTTCCTCGCTGACCAGCTCAACCGCGCCTCCCTCTCCATCGCCGCAAACATCACCGAGGGCAACGGCCGGTTCACAAAGCCAGACCGGAAGAACTTCTTCACCATTGCGCGCGGCTCCGTACAGGAATGCGTACCGCTTTTGGAGTTGGCGAAGCGGCCGGCACGGTAACGGCCCTCGGATTTCCCGCTTTTCTCCTACCGGATCCTGACCGGCGCGCCGCCTGCGTCGAGGGACTTCTCAATGGCGCTGAGGACCTTGACCGAAAGGATGAGGTCGTTGTAGGGAATAGGGGGCTTGCCGGTTTTTATCATCTTGAGGAAGGTCTTCATTCCGTGGTAGTAACCGATGAAGCTCTCCGGCTGGTCGTAACGAGCGTTCCCGTCCTTGCCGAAGGCGACCGCGTCGAAGGCCGGCCAGGCGCCGTCGATGATGTTCAAGGTGACGACTGCGCCGCTCTTGTAGCCGACGACGGCGATGACAGAACCGTCGTAATCGGCCGCGCGAACGTTTGCCACCTTCGGGCCGAAGACCTCGAGCATCAGCTCGACCGAGTGCACGCCGTAGAAAAAGACGCCCGCATACGGGCTTTGGCTGGAACCGGGGCCCTGGATGATGCCGCCGCGGACCTTGCCGATCTTCTTCATCGCCTTTTTCATATTCGCGGCCGGCGGCCCGAGGCGCACCGTCGAAAACGATGTGATGGGAACGCGCTTTTTTCTCGCCGTCTCCACCATCTTCTTCGCGTGGAGGAGGCTTATCGACATAGGCTTGTCGATCAGCGTCGGGATGCCGGCCTTGATGAAAGGCATCGCGTGCTTATAGTGCAGGCCGCCGTGACGAAAGTCGACGATCGCCGCGTCGACCATGCCGAGCATCTCGGAGGGTTTCTTGACGATTGTGGGGACGTTGCCCTTCTCGGCGACTTCCCTGTTGCGCTTGTCGTTTAGGCCGTAGACGGCGACGACCTTCGCGCCGGCGATATGGGGCTTCTCGCCCTTGACGTTGAAAAGCCGGGAGAACCCAATCGAGTGCGAATTGTCCGTTCCAAGAATCCCTATCCTGATCATCGTCTGCTCCTTCTCCTCGCGAATGATTAGCCTCCAATTAACTGATGCCCTGCAACGCACTATGCCACGGCCGGCCGGCCCGGGCGAGGCATGCCTCGCCCCTACTTGACAACCGGGTTGTTTCTACTTGCAGCCACTTAGTAAAAACCACACCGCACTTTCCAACCGTACCCCGTCACGGGCACAGTGTCAATAGGCAACACGCGCGGCAAATCGCTCCGGGTGTTTCAAAGGGGCGCGGCGCAAGGCAGCGAATTCGTTCTCGACGTGACCCTACCCGCCGTCTTGCCGAGAGCCGGTCCTCAAACGACCGACGAGGAGGATGACCACCACAATGAGGATGACCAGAACAGCCCCCATAACTGCGAAGACGTAGTTGCGCGCGTCTGTTCGGTCCACAGGGGCTGCGGGCGGGATTGCGGGCGGTTCAGGAGGCTCTTCGGGCCGAGTCTGAGCAGTCGCCTCTTCCCGGGGCACCTCGTCAAGGATTTGAGTGAGCATGAAATCAATTTCGGGCTGCGGCAACATCATCATAGCGATCTTCATCTCTGATTCCGTATAGATAAATCCGTATCGGTTCTCTGGTCATATACGATGTCGCCGTCCTGAAGGCCGATCGTCGCAAGCGTGAATTCCGAAGGGTCAATGGGTTCATTCACCACGTTCTGGTCGAAAGCCACTTCCACGTGGTACGAATCCGCTTTCCCGGCAAAGTCCCACACCACCTTTGTCGGCACCCAGGCGCCGCCGACCTCCTGGTATTCGTAACTAACCTGCAGTGGGCCCTTGTCCGGGTCGGGATCGGTAGAGTAGTACGCAACCATACCGCCGCCCTTTGAAAGGTCGTAGGTGTACCGGTTAACCAGGGGGCGCCCATCAATGGGAGCGGATGAGTGTTCCACGCTGACTAAGCTTCCGTCACGGCTTATGACGATGTTACACTTGTCCGAATCCACCCACAGTTTGAAAATCCTGTATATCTCGCCCAAGTCGTTGCTGTCGTTCTTGAAATACTCAAAGGGATCAAAGATATCCATCGGGACCAGCCGGGTGCCCATCTGTCCAGGAACACTCATTCGACAGGAGTACGGGTGGGAGTCTCGCGCGCGCGTAAGGGGGCCTACTCGCCACATAAGGCCGTTTTTGATCAAGCCGTTGGCAAAATAGGCATTGCGCCTAACCTCTTGTGTGCCTTCTTTCACGCGCCGATCTTCAAGAACCTTGAGATTCCACCGGCGCGCGTTCAGATTGGCGTCGCAGGCGAAAGTGATTGATTTCTCTGTCACGATGAAATCGAACGGGTCTTTGATTACCGAATCTGAACGGCGTGATGTCACGGTCGCCGTGCCTTTCCAGGTGCCGATTTTCTGCCTGTTGGCCTTGAACCCCTCCGCCAGCATCCCAACGAGTTCGATGTCGCCTTTCACGCCTGCGGTTGCACCTGCGCCGCAGAGAAAGAGGATTACAAGGAAGATAAAAAAAACCCTCAGGACCCGTATGTGCTTCTCGTTCATCACCGGTCCCCCTATGCCAATGCCGACTCCCGGCCGTGCCACCGAAACGCGGCTGGTTGATATGGTTGGACTTGCTCGGCGTCGCCCCAACGACTCGGACGACCGGCGTGTACCGACGCATAGTATCGCCACAGAAACCAACAGTCAAGAACTCCCCGAACAAAAACAGACACGTGCAAGAGTCCACTGACCTTCCGCGGGCGCGTCAGGCAAGTTCGTCGGCCCTGTCGACGAGCCATTCCTTCAGGAACCGGAAGCTCTCCACGCCGCGTATCTCGTGGCCGCCATCGTGGAGGTCAAGTTCGCAGCGCTCTTCGAGGCTGAGCTTCTTCCAGTGCTCGCGGGTGCGCTCAAACTCGGCGACGACCTGCGGCCACCAGGCGATGCCGTCGCACTTGCCGCACTCGACCAGAAGCGGCCGCGGGCAAATAAGCGATGCCAGGTCGCTGTCGGCGAACTCGGCGAGCCAGCCCCGGATGAAGATGTGCTCCTCCTTCGACGAGAGAAACGAGGTGTAGCGGGGATCGTCGATTATCATCTTGTTGATGCGGTCGTTAAACCATGCGCAGATGACGGCGGCCTTTATGCGCGGCTCGAGCGGCACGGTAAACGACGTGTAGGCGCCGCCGAGGGATATGCCGTACATACCGGTACGGGAAACGTCGACTTCGGGAACGGTTTCGAGGAAATCAAGCAGGCGGCGGATTTTGAAGACCTCCAGGCCCCAGAGCGTCTTTCCCAGCATCGTGCACATCCGCACGAGGCGTGCGCGGGGTTCGGCGTGGCTGGTGTTTAGCGGCGCGACCACGGCGAAGCCCTCCTCGGCCAGCGCCCGGCCATAACCCTTGTAAACGTTTTCCGGGTCGTCGAAACCGAAGACCCGCTCCGGGGAGCTGCCAATCCCGTGCTGGCAGACCACAAGCGGCGCCGCTCCGGCGGCGGCCTTCTTTGGAAGGCCGACAATGGCGCACGCCGAGAGGCCGGGGGCAACCTGGATGGTAAGGCGCCGGGCGATGGTTTTGTCGTCTTCGAAGAAGGGCTGCCAGAGGGGCGCGAAGTCGGCGCCGCGCGAGTCGAACTCGCCGAGGATCTCGCGCCAGCGGCGGCGGTTGGGCTCGACGGACTTGATGTAGGCGTCGACCGACGAGTAGTCGCGCTTCCAGAGTGCCTCGCGGCGCTGCGGGTACTCGAAGGTGAGGCGGCGGAGGTAGTCTTCCGACTCTACCCGGACGAGATGCTGCCGGTCTGCCACCCGGCGAGCGATTTCATCCGCTGCGAGCGACAAGACGTTTTCCCGTTTCACATCAGCCATTTTCAAGCGCTCCTTTCACACCTGTCCGACGCGCCCCGGCGGGCGCGCCCCAAGAAACCGCTCGCGCCGCAGCAGCACCGGCGACTTTCAGTGAACGGCCACGCTCATACACGGCGGCTCGTCGGGAATCGTTTCCGGCGGGCCGGCAAGCTTCGAGAGGTCCCAGTCGCGTGCGGCCTCGTAGAAAGCGATGACGTTTTCCACGGGGCAGTCGAAGCTGACGACGTTTGAGGCACGGAAAATATAGCCGCCGTTGTAGGCGCAGGTTGTCATCAGGAAATCCACCTCGCGGCAGACGTCGTCTCTCGTGCCGAGAGGCAGTGTCCGCTGGACGCTGCCGCCGCCGTCGAGGGTTATCTGATCGCCGTATTGGGCCTTGATGCGCGCGGGGTTGACGCACTCGGGCTGGATGGGGTTCAGGATATCAAACCCCAGCTCGATGATGTCGGGGATAATCGGGCGGGTGTCGCCGTCGGAGTGGAAAAAGAACTTGATGGCGGGGTTGATCTTTCGCGTTTCCTCGATGATGCGTTTCCAGACGGGCTTGTCGAGACGCCGCCAGGAATCCGGCGGCACCATCATATTGTCCTGCATCGCCACGTCGCCCCAGAAGTCCAGCATATCGACCCCGGCCTCGGCCGAGCGGCGGCACGCCGCCAGCGTATATTGCAGGATGCGTTCGTAGATGGCCTCGACCCACTCGGGGTTGGCGATGTAGTCGCAGAGGAAATTCTCAAAGCCTCTCATATGCCACGCCTGCTTAAACGGGTGCATACCTGAGTCACCGAGGACCCAGTAGCCTTCCCTCTTTAGCGTTTCGACTTTCCCTGCAATGGAGGGGTCGTCAACGAATACCGAGTCGTCCGGCCAGTCAAAGCTGTCGAGGTCGTCGGTCTTTGTGAAGGGGCCGTCGACCCATTCGAGGTACTTGCCGTCGCTGCCGACGCGCTGGACGACGCCCCATTGGTTCTCGAAGGTCCGTTCGTCGTGGAGAATGGTCCGGCCGATGTGTCCGAAGGGGCCGGAAAGTTCGCCGTTTACCCTCTTTTCAAATTCCCCCCAGTGCTCGGGCAGGCCGACATCCCTGTGGGTGTCCGCGCCGAGGAACTTCGCCACCTCGGTGTCGGTTTCCAGCTTGAGGTGTTTCCTGACGGCCTCCCAGACTTCGTCACGCCAGTCAAGCTCGATTGGAACCTGGTCGGGTTTCTCGTGGTTAAGCGTTGCAATCATCCGTTCGCGCGAGGTCATTTCGGGCCTCCAGGCAATTGTGTAAACCAGGCACAGCGTTAAGCTTAACGTGTGCCGCAGCCGGGCAAAGCGTCCGGCAAACAGTAAATATGTTTGCATTGATGCGCGTGTCAAACTAATTTGGTATGCCGAGGGATTTACGGCACCGGTGAAACAGCCGTGTCAGTATTTGGGCGTCGGTTGAGGAGGAATAGCAAATGGCCACAAGCAGTACACACATAACCGTGGGGCGTGATTCGGGCGACGTTCGCGGCGCGGACAACAGGGCGATCCAGATCGCCGTCGACGCACTGCCTCCGGAAGGCGGCACGGTTGAGATACTCCCCGGCGAGTACGAATGCATCGACGCCGTGCATCTCACGAGCAGGGCGCGCCTCGTCGGGGCGGGTGAAAAGACCATCCTCCGGCGTGCGGACGGGCTCAGCATGCCGTTTCGCATAGGCGCCGACTACGGCCAGCTCAAGATTACTCCCGTCGACATCGCGCCCTTCCGGGTCGGCATGGGGCTCTACGTACGCGACGAGCGCTCCGCCGGGTGGCTCGAATCGGTGATTACCGTGCGGCGCATCGAGGACGGCGCGATCCATTTTGTGGAGCCACTGGTGATGAACTACTCGGAGGAGCACGGCGGCGAGGTGGTCGCTTCCGGGTCGCTTATCTCGGGCATCGACGTCGAGGACGTCGTCGTCGAGGGCCTTACGATAGACGGGAACAAGGAAAACAACATCACGGTGGGCGGCTGCCGCGCCGGCGGCGTCTATTTCCACAGGGCAAGCCGCGTCACCATTTCGGACGTTTCGGTCAGGGATTTCGCCGGCGACGGCATCAGTTTCCAGACGACGCGTGACTTTACGCTGCGCAATGTCAGCTCCTGCGGGTGCACCTCCATCGGCCTTCACCCGGGGACCGGCTCGACCCGGATCAATGTCAAAGGGGCGGTGCTTTCGGACAATCACTACGACGGTTTCTTTCTCTGCTGGCGCGTCCAGGAAAGCCGCTTCGAGAACATCACCTGCGAGAGAAACTCCCGCGCGGGGATAAACATCGGCCACAGGGACACCGACAACGTCTTCGTCGGCTGCCGCCTGCATGAGAACGGCCGGGCCGGGATACTCTTTCGCAAGGAAAACGCCAACAACGGCGGCCACCGCAACCGTTTCGAGGGCTGCATCATCGAGAACAACAACGGCTCCGGCATCGAGGTCGAGGGCCACGCCTACGACGTCGTCTTCGAGGGCTCGACCATCCGCGACACCCGAGGCCCAAAGGCCGCGCAAAGCGTGGGAATCGTCCTCGGTAGAAACGCCAGGCGCTTCACGATGACCGGCTCGACCTGGGAGGGTCACCCCGACGGAAACGTCCGGGACATCTCCGGCGCCGACGGCGATCACAGCCTGGACGGATAATGCCGACGGCGGCGTCAGTGCCCGCCGGTAAGCGTCGCGATTTGCCTTGCGGCCTCCTGGTAGCCCGCGGCGATGGATGCCTCGGCGCGGTGGTAGTCCAGGAACCGAATGTTATTCACGTCGGGCCTGATCAGCAGGTCGGGCGGTTCGGCCTTCAGCCGCATAGCGGTAATCTGCCTCTGCATAATCATGCTCGAGGTGTACAACACTTCGAAGATGTTCGGTCTTGGCTCGCGCTTTAGCCACTCATTAACCTGTGAGAGGGCGCGCTCGTTGAGCGTGTCGAGAAGTTTCCTGTGATACGCAGGGGAACTCTTGGATGCGTCAGGCGGCTGTGAGAATTGCCGGTCCGATTCCGCCGCTTCGGGAACAGGATTCATCAAGACAATGTCCCTGCTGATGTCGACCGCAATGACGAACTGCGCGCCCATCTCCCGCGCGAGGCTCACGGGGACAGGGTTCACCAGGCCGCCGTCCACGAGAACCTGATCGCCTTTGCAGACCGGTGTGAAGATGCCGGGGATTGAAATGCTGGCCCGGATCGCGTCGATGACGTTGCCGCTGCGAATATCCACTTCGCGCGCGGCGGACAGGTCGGTGGCGACGGCCCCTAAAGGCACGGTGAGATCTTCGATGTCTCGGCCGGGTACGTAGTCTCCCAGGGCATCCACGACCTTCCTGCCGTCGATTAGCCCCGACCTGGGAAAGATAACATCAATAAAGGATGCCACCCGACTCCACCCCAGGCGACGGGCCTCCTCCTCCAGGGCATCGAGCCTGCCCGCGGCAAAGACGGCGCCGACCAGGGCGCCGATGCTGGTGCCGGCCACGAAATCCACGGGGATGCCTGCCTCTTGGAGGGCGCGGATGACGCCGATATGGGCCCAGCCTCGGGCCGAGCCGCTGCCCAGGGCTAAGCCGATCTTCGCCGGAAATCCACCTCTGCGGTGCGCTGGAATCATTTGGCCGGTCTCCACCAGGGTCGTCGCTCAACTTTCCCGCCTACAAGGGATACTTCCTGGAACGCCGGCTGTCAATACCGCACCGGAGGGCTTCGCCCCCTTTTTGCTATGGGGGCCGCGCGCGTTGCGCGCGGCACATTCCTTGGGACAGTTACCCGGTCGGGCCGGGGCGACGCCGTCGAAAGACGTTGACACCCTGTGGCCGCGGGCGTAAAATTCGCCCGTGAACATAGGGCACCCGGCATCATCCACGAGGGGGCATTTTAAGTTGACTACCGCTGAAATAGACCGAAAGGCATTTGAAGACGCACGCGAGCGCTACGAAGCGCTGAGGGGGTCTCTTTGACCCCGATGCTTCCCGTAGCCGCAGGGGCGAAATAGAAAAGCGGATGGCGGCCCCGGGTTTCTGGGACGATCCGCACGCTGCGGCGCTTTTGACCGGGGAACTGAAAGGCCTCAACCGGCTCCTCAAGCCCGTCGAAACGCTCGACGCGGAGCTCGACGACATCAATGTCCTCTTTGAACTCGCAGCGGAAGACCCCGAGCTTGCCGGCGAACTGAAAGGCCGTGCCGAGGCCTTCGTGACGGCCGTGGCCGACCTGGAACTGCGCCTGACGCTTTCGGGCCCCCACGACTCAAACAACGCCTACCTGACCATCCACGCCGGAGCAGGAGGCACGGAGTCGTGCGACTGGGTTTCGATGCTCTTGCGGATGTACACTATGTACCTTGAAAATCACGGCTACGAGGTCAAGATTCTCGACACCGTCCAGGGCGACGAGGCCGGTTTCCGCAAGGTCACTCTCCACGTAATCGGCGACGACGCCTTCGGGTACTTGAGGGGCGAGGCCGGCGTGCACCGCCTGGTGCGCATCTCCCCGTTCGACTCGGCCCACAGGCGCCACACGTCATTCGCGGCGGTGGAAGTCCTGCCGGAGATGCCCGAGGCCGAGGAGGTCCGGATAAAGCCCGAAGACATCCGCGTCGACACCTACCGCGCCAGCGGTGCCGGCGGCCAGCACGTCAACAAGACCTCGAGCGCCGTCCGCATCACGCACATTGCAACCGGCATAGTCGTGCAATGCCAGAACGAGCGTTCACAGCACGCCAACCGCCGCACCGCGACGGCGATGCTGGCGGCGAAACTTTACCTCCTCCAGGAGCGCGAACGCAAGGAAGAACTTGCACACCTCTACAGCGACAAGGGGGAAATCGCCTTCGGCAGCCAGATCCGCTCCTACGTCCTGCACCCCTACCAAATGGTCAAGGACCACAGGACGGATTTTGAAACGGGCAATGCGCCAGCTGTCCTCGACGGCCGCATAGAGGGCTTCATAGCGGCGTATCTGAGGGGAACAATCAAGGGACACGGGTAATCTGCGGGGGGATATGGAGACCAGGCGGGTCCCGGCCACAAATGTGCGTGCCGGCCGTCAGACGACAGGAGGTGTACCATCAATTTCGTGAACTTGAAGAAAAGCGACCGCGAGCTCTACCGGATACTTATGCGCGAAATCCGCCGCCAGGAGGACGAGATCGTCCTCATCGCCAGCGAAAACTACGTGTCGGAATCGGTGCTGGAGGCCACCGGCTCGGTGCTTACCAACAAGTACGCCGAGGGGTACCCCGGCAAGCGGTATTACCGGGGCTGCCAGGAGGTTGACAGCGCTGAGGCATTGGCGATAGGGCGGGCGAAAAAGCTTTTCGGCGCCGAGTATGCAAACGTTCAGCCCCACGCCGGCTCGCAGGCCAATCTCGAGGTCTATCTGGCGGCTCTCGAGCCAGGCGACACCATCCTCGCAATGAACCTGGCCCACGGCGGGCACCTTACCCACGGCTCGAAGGCCAACCTCTCCGGCAAGATATACAATATCGTCGGCTACGGCGTGGACCCGGAAACCGAGGCCATCGACTACGACACCGTGGCGAGGCTCGCCAAGGAGCACAAGCCTCGGCTGCTGCTGGCCGGCGCCTCCTCTTACTCACGCTCCATCGATTTCCCGAAGCTCGCCGAGATAGCCGGGTCCGTCGGCGCGCTCTTTATGGCCGACATCGCGCACATTGCGGGGCTCGTGGTGGCGGGCCTTCATCCCGACCCGGTCCCCGTCGCCGACTTCGTCACCGGTACGACGCACAAAACGCTTCGCGGTCCGAGGGGGGGCTTCATCGTTGCGAAGGAAAAATACGCCGCCGCCATCGACCGCGCGGTTTTCCCCGGTATGCAGGGCGGGCCGCTCGAGCACGTCATCGCCGGCAAGGCTGTCTGCTTCCAAGAGGCGATGGAGCCGTCGTTTGCGACCTATGCCGCCCAGATTATCTCCAACTGCAAGACGCTCTGCGACGAGATGGCCGGCCGCGGCTACCGCATAGTCTCCGGCGGCACCGACAACCACCTCTTCCTCGTCGACCTAGAATCCGTGGATCTCACCGGTAGAAAGGCCGCGCGCCTGCTCCACGAGATAGGTGTCACGCTCAATATGAACCTTATCCCATTCGACAAGAGAAAGGTGAACGAGACCTCCGGCATCCGTATCGGCACGTCGTGCGTGACCACCAGAGGCATGAAAAACAGTGAGATGAAGACCCTCGCGCGCATCATAGACGACCGCCTCAAGCACCCGGACGACGCATCCCTGGCAAAGAGTCTTTCAGGAGAAGTGGTGGAGCTGGCTGGCGCGTTTCCGGTCTATCCCGGCCTTTATGACGAGGAATTCGCGGCCGCCGCGTCCTGACAGCGCACAGGGCGTAGGGTGCGGCTTGCCGCACGCGGTTGGCACCTCGGCTCGCTCCGCTCGCCTCGCTGCCAACCGCATTCCCTATGAAACCCTCAACCCTGCCCGAAGTCAACATACAAGACACAGAGAGATGCAA
>JAGHCE010000037.1 GCA_021160625.1 Planctomycetota bacterium
ACACACGCTTGATGCCTCGGATCTCAACCGCGTCGTAGCCGAGACCCGCCGCCTCGGCGGCAACCTTTTCAATCGACCAATCGGGGCACCCGAGAGTGCTGAAAGCAAACTTCATTATTCTCCCCTTTCCATAGCCCGAAGGACACCCACCGCAGGATACGGGGTCGTCCGGGTGTTCATTGGGAACCGGAAGTTCCAAGCTCGATAACCACCGCCCCGCGGCCGGCGGCAAGGTCCCTTACGTCTTCCTGGCAGGTGAAAAGAAAAACCTGCCTTTCCCCGGCCGCTCCGGCCACGACGTCAATGGCCGCCTCCAGCCGCTGGGGGTCGTAGTTTATGAACGGGTCGTCAAGCATCACCGGCACCGGCTCGTCCCCGGAAAGTGCCCCGGCCAGCGCCAGCCTCAGGCACAGGTACACCTGCTCGACGGCCCCTTGGCTGAGGCTCTCCGGTGCGACCGCCGCACCCTTTAGCCGGTCCCGGACACTTACGTGGAGACCCGCAGCCGGGTCATTCTCAGACTGGAACAGCCCGACCTCATCGTGCGCTCCAAGTGTAACCCGCGAGAGAAGCCCCGCAAGGTTAGATTCTATCCTGGGATATATCTGCTTGTGAAAAGACTCCGCTGCGGCGCTTATCGTCGCCACGGCCTCATCGAGGGCGTTGCGGTAGAAAACCTGACGCTCGTGGCGCTCTTCGAGATTGAAAATCGTCTCTTCGACCTCGGCGATCTCCGGATAATTCTTGAGCCCCTCATCAACCCGCGCGCTGACGCCTGCCAGAGCCACGTCAAGGCCGCTTGTTTCCTGTTCGCGTTTTTCGATCCGCCTTCGTTCGGTGGGTATGTCGGCCTCCGGCAGGAGTTCGGTTCCCTCCGGTAAAGGCTCGCACTGCGAAAGTTCGCCCAAAAATTCGTCCTGGGAGCGTCCGCCGAGCAACACTTCCTTTCCGCTTGAAAGATTGCCGAGTTCGGTGCGGATTTCGTCAAGCCGCTTGCGGGTGTCACTCATCTGGCCGACCTTGGCGTAAAGCGCCTCGAACGCGGCGGCGACCGCCGAGGCGTCAATGGCATCCGTAAAGGCGTCTTCAGCCTTCATTCCCGCCGGGGGTGACGCAGATTCTCGCCCCTCCAGAAAAGCCGCTATCGATCCGGAGAGCGTCTCCCCGGCCGTGATGCCGATTTCGGCCAGCGCCGAGAGCGCCTTCCCGGCGGACTCCTTGAACATCGGTTCTCCCGTTTCGACCTCATCGGCGAGCGCGGCGATTTCCCTTTCGGCCTCGGCGATCGCCGCACCTTCCTTGTCGAACTCCTCAAGCGCCTCCATCACCTCTTCGCGGCTCTCGGCGCCCAGCATCGTGCACATATCGTTCACCCGCAGGCTGTGCTCCTCGAGGCGTTTCTCCATCTCCTCGGCCTGGGCGTCCTGCCCCTTGAACCGGGCCAGCTCGCGGCCGAATTTCTTTGCCGGAAACAAGAGCACTATCTCGATTACGGCCCCGGCAAGCAGGGAGAGCAGAAGACCTCGTGTTCTCAATGGACTCTCTGTAAGGTAGTGGAAAAACGCCGCTGCGCCGATTGTCGCGAGGACAACGAAGGCCATCGCGGCCCGGCAGGAATTCCTGCGGGCGCGAATTCGCTCGGCGTCACCAAGGCCCTCCCTTGCCTTGGCCAGTTTCTCGAGCAGGTCCGCCTTGAGATCGCCCGCCGAGGCCAGGAACTTGCGGCCTTCCTCCGAGATGGCCTGGAGCGTCCGCGAACTCTCCTCCCATTGTGCCTTTCTCCTCGCAAGCGGCTCCGACAGCTCGCTCGAACGTTTCTCCTTCTCCCGGTAGCGTATCCGAATGTCGGCGAACTCCGACAGCAGCCGCTCGGCATCTCTTAGCGAATCGCTTTCCAGATCGCGGAATGCCTTTCGGGAAAGCTGAGGCTCAATCGTTTTCTCCTCGGCTTCCAGCGAACCGATTTTGGCGTCGATCCCGTCAAGCGCCGCTTTCGTGGAATAGAGTACCAGCGAGGAGCCGCCTGCCGTTTGAGACCGCGCCTCGTCGACCTTTGCCTTAAGATCGGCGCGCTCGGTAAGGGCGGCGGCGTATTCCTCGCGCGCCTTTCGGACATCTTCCAGGAGCCTTCGCTGTTTGGCGATCTTCGAGGCGGTGAGGGCGTAGGGCTGCGTATAGGCGCGCTCGGTTCCGATCTTTCCCCGCAGATCCGCCAGGGCCTCCACCGCAAGGCGTGCGCCCCCCTTCTGGTCACCCGTGTCCGCCAGCGCCACAAGCCGGTCGGCCAGGTGGCTTTTTCCATCGGAGGGCAAGCCGGCCAGCGAGGCGTGTCCGACTACGAAGGCCGACAGGAAAGTTCTCTTGTCCACGCCTGCGTGAACCTCGACGATTTCGTATTCGCGCCTGCGGTTGCGCTGGTATCCGTCGAGAAGCGGCTCGCCGGTCGAGGCGTCTGTTATCTCGATCTTGTCCGCATCCCCCCTGAAGTCGCGCCGCACGAATATCTCGCGTCCCGAGGACAGCGCCAGCACGACGTTGCCGGTGTACGGCGCTCCGCTCCAGGGCTCATACCTTGCGTGTGACTCGTCGAGGACACGGTTGCGAAGGCCGGGCTTTGCCTGGCCGTAGAGCATCGAGACGAGAAACGACAGCAGTGTGGTCTTCCCGGCCTCGTTGGGCCCGTAAATGCAGTTGAACTTGTCACAAAAGTCGAAGCTCGTGTTGACAATCCTGCCGAAGCCGTCTATGCGAACGCCCTTAATCCACACGGAGCACCTCTGGGGGCAGCTCGATCGGCCTGCCTTCGAGGGCCTCGATTGCCCAGATGCGGGCTTGCTCAAGCATCGCCCGATCCCCCTCGGCCGCGGCCGCGATCGATTCGCCAAGGCGCCTGGCCACTTCCGCGCGCAGGGTGTTCTCGCGCTCTATCTCGGCCCAGTCGTAGCCGGGGACCGTCTTGTCGTCGACGGCGAGGTGGAAAAAGGGTTGGCGAATATCCTCAGGCAGCTCAGCAGAGATGTTGAAACCGGGCGCTACCCTGCCCGTGGCAACGACGCGGACTATGACCCTGCCGGGGCTGTTGACGCCCAGGTTGCCGACGGCGTCGAAAAACTGCTGGCGAGTCTGGAAATTGCCGCAGTCCACCGAAACATCGAGGTAGTCGATGTGCGACACGGGAACGCGCTCTACCTCGACGCTCTCGCGCTCCAGCGTCACGCGTGAGTAGTGCCTTCTGCCAATCTCGGAAAAGTTGAGACCCTCCGGCGCACCGGGATACGAGCCGATGATGCGGCCGGCCTTCTCGATATTGTCCGGGTTGTGATAGTGCCCCAGTGCCGTGTAGCGGTATCCAAGCGAGGCGAGCTCATCGTCGGTGAAGGCAAGCCAGATATCGTCCCCGCTTCTTACCGAAGAGCCGCCGGACTCACGGCTCGCATGCACGGCGAGAACCGGGATGAGGCCGTCCTCACGTGCGGGCCCCACGAGGTCCAAAAGGCGCCCCTCCATATGCCGCGACGTGTGCGCAAAGCCGCTTACGGAGATGCCGGCCGAGGGGAATCGCAAAAGGCCCTCGGTGGTGCGCCCGAATACGTGCACGTTCGAGGGCCAGTCGGTAAGGGCATAGACACCGTCTGCAATATAAGGGTCATGGTTTCCCGGTGCGATGACCACGGGGATGTCTTTGAGGCGCCGGAACTCGGCCGCCAGGAAAGGGACCGTATCCGGGGATACGTGCTCGATTTCGAAGAGGTCGCCGGCAATGATGACGATATCGGCGGGCCACTCGACGGCGTCCGCGATGATTTTCCGGAATGTATCCCGAATAGCCTGGCGCTTGATCGGCCCCTTGCCGGCGCCAAGCCCGGCAAACGCGGCGTCGAGGTGCACGTCGGCGGTATGGACTATCCTTGCAGGCATTGCTCCCTCCGGCCTCAGGACGACAATTGTAGCCGGAAGGGTGACAAAATTCCATTGCCCGCCACAGGCGGATTCCCTATTCGAGCGCCGAGCCGAGTCAGGTTCAGGGCTTTATGACGACCTTCGACCCGAGCACGACGAGGTCGTAGAGCTCTTCGGCTTCCTTGTTCAGGAGGCGTATACAGCCCCTCGATGACTCTTTGCCGATCGTGTCGGGCTCCACGGTCCCGTGTATGCCGTAATGGTCCGCGAAGCCTATCCAGCGGGTGCCCAGGGGGTTATCGGCAGCCCCCGATGCGGCATATTCGAAGCCCGGCGGGTTCCAGACGGGATTGACGAGCTTGTTTTTTACCACGAACTCGCCTTCGGGCGTACTGCCGTTTTCCCCGATGCCGATGCGGTACTCCTTGATGAAAACCTCGCTACGGTGGACGGTGAGCCGAAATTTCGATTTTTCTATGACGATGTCAAAGGGCCCCTGGAATACCTTCAGGTGATCGCCCACATGGATCAGGTCGCTGGTCAGGTAGTTGATCCTCTTGATGAATCCCACGGTAAGGTGGTACCGCGCGGCGATTCTGGAGAGGACGTCGCTGGACTTCACAAGGTAGGAAATGCTGTCCGGCGCTTCCTTCTTGCTGAAAACGAGCTCGCCGTTCAAGACGTTCAGTTCTCTTACGACGGCCTCGCGCTCCGGGCCTTCGGGCAGCCCCCCAAGTGCGGCTGAAAAGGCGTTTCGAGCCTCGAAAAGGTCGCCCGCCTTACGCTGGATGTCGCCCAACCTCACGGCGGCGCGTGCGCCCGCAGGCCGCGATGGGAAGCGCTTCATAAGGTCGATGAAGACCTTCTTCGCGCCGTCCTTGTCGCCTCTCTTCAACATCACGAGACCCTGCTTGAGCAGCCTGTCGGCCTCGCTCGTACCGGAAGGAACCGGCCGCGGGGGCGGTATCGACACCGTTTTGGGTTCCGGGGAAACCCGTTCAGGGACGCTTGTGGACGCAGGCAGCGCAGGCACGGAGGCGTTGGAACTGCTCCGCAGGTGCCAGACCACGAGAAAAGTACCGCCGACCACGAGCACACTTACGAAAAAGGCTGATTTCTTCACAATATCTCCACCAAACGCAGGAAAAGGCGTATCAGACCCGCCGATTACCCCTTTATCGTAAAATTACCGACTGCGGCTGGAGCAATTCGCGCCTTCGGCAAACCGCCGCAGGAGATTTTCCGTGACGAGCGCGTCGACGGCACAGTCATGTTCCTTGACGGGAACGTGTTCGAGCACCTGGCATTCAAAGGCGACTCCGCACCTGAACGCCGCCGGCGCACGCCCGGCGAGAAAGCGGTCATAGTAGCCCCCTCCCCTGCCGAGGCGGTGCCCCGAGCCGTCGTAGGCCACGGCCGGGATGAAGATGAAGTCGATGGTCCTCGGGTCGACGGGGGCACCGTTGTGCGGTTCGGGGAGACCGAACCTGCCGGGCTTCAAGTCCGCCGATATATCCTTGACGGTGTGGGCGTCCATTCTGCCGACGTCACCCACCAGGACAGGGAAGACAAGCGTCTTGCCGTCCTGCACAAGGCGGCGCCACAAATCGTAAAGGTCGGCCTCGTCCGGCAGCGAAGCAAAGGCCATCACCACGCGAGCGTCCGCAAGCTCAGGCAGGCTTTCGAGCGTCCGGACAATCAGGTGGCTTCTGGCGGACCTCTCCTCGGACGTCATCAGGGAGATTTGGTGCCGTCCGATGCGTCGTGCTTTCTTTTTCTCCACGCTTCAAGTCTCTTTCTGATGATCGCCTCGTAGCCGTTGTTGGTCGGCTTGTAGTATTCCTTGTCACAGGGGATGTAATCCTGCTTGACGAAGTGCCCCTCGTACTGGTGCGCGTACTTGTAGTCCTGGCCGTGGCCGAGCCGCTTCGCGCCGCTGTACGAACCGACGCGCAGGTGGTCGGGCACGGGTATAGTGCGGCCCTCCCGGATGTCCTTTCCGGCCTCGTCGACGGCGAGGTAGGCGGCGTTGGACTTGGGCGCGGTGGCTATGTAGGTAACCGCCTGGGCAAGGGGTATGCGGCACTCCGGCAGGCCCACGAATTCGCTTGCCTGGAGGGCGGCGGTGGCGACGACGAGGGCCTGGGGGTCGGCGTTCCCCACGTCTTCGGCGGCGCAGATGACGATGCGCCGGGCGATAAAGCGGGGATCCTCACCCGCTTCGAGCATCTTGGCCAGCCAGTACACCGCGGCGTCGGGGTCGCTGCCGCGCATACTCTTTATGAAAGCGCTGGCGGTATCGTAATGTTCGCCCTCGCCCTGGTCATAGACCACGGCCTTTTTCTGAATGCTCTCCTGGGCCACGGCAAGGTCGTAGCGTATCCGGCCGTCGGCGTCCGGCTCGGCGGAAAGGACGCCGATCTCGAGGGCGTTCAAGGCCCGTCGGGCGTCGCCGTCGCAGACTTTTGCGAGGAAATCGCCCGCCTCCGCCGACAGGTCAACGTCGTACCCGCCGAGACCGCGCTGGTCGTCGGCCAGGGCACTGTGCAGGATTGCCGTGATGTCCTCCTCGCGCAGCGGACGAAACTCGAACACCTGGCTCCTGGAGACGAGGGCGGCATTGACCGAGAAGAAAGGATTGTGCGTCGTGGCGCCTACCAGTATTACCGTGCCGGTTTCGACGACGGGAAGCAGGACGTCTTGCTGGGCCTTGTTGAAACGGTGCAGCTCGTCTATGAAGAGGACAGTCCGCCGCTTCCCCTCGCCGAGGCGCCCGCGAGCCCGCTCGACGCACCCGCGTATGTCCTTCACGTTCGAGGAGGCGGCGTTTATGTGTTCAAATGCGGCCTTTGTAACCGAGGCCATTATCCACGCCAAGGCGGTCTTGCCGGTGCCCGGCGGGCCGTAGAAGATGACCGAGGAAAGGCGGTCGGCCGCGAGTATGCGCCTGAGGAGCTTCCCCTCGCCGAAAAAGTGCTCCTGGCCCACGAATTCCTCGACCGCACGGGGCCTCATCCGGGCCGCCAGCGGCGCGCTTTCGGGAATCTCAAGCGACTTGTTGTCTTCGTCAAACAGCACAGACAAACCCCTTTGCGGAAACACGAATTATAGCCCAAAGGCCCCCACGGGTAAAGAAACAGTGCGCGGAATGCCAGTAAACCAGCGCCTGTGCCACATAATGTCGCGAAAGGTCAATTGATTGCCGCAGACAACGTCTGCGGCCCCCCCGTAGCAGAAGGGGGGCGAAGACCTCCTCTTGAAATTGGGAGGGGGAGGTGGTATTCTTCATAGTATGGATACGAAAACGGTAAGGTACATCCTGTGGGTGGTGGACGCGCTGCTTGTGGCCGTGGTGCTCTGGGTGGTGGTGCAGACGCTGGCCTCGCCCGTCGGCGCCGGGCCGGAGGCCAAGACACCGCCGCCGCCGCCTGCAGGGCTTGTGAACATCGCTTCGCAGCCGCTTGGTGACGGCGAGTTGCGGGAAATGATGACAAGCGGCGCCATAATCCCGAAGCCGACTGTTGCAACGCCCCGTCCGAGGCCCTCCGCCAAGCCTGCACCGCAGGATGAGGACATCGCCAAGGCCTTCAAGTACAAACTCATCGGCACCGTGTTGGAGAAGGGTGCGTCGTTTGCATTTTTCGAGGATTCCTCCGGCAGGCAGTCCGTCGTTGCCCAGGGGCAGGCGATAGGCGACGCGCGGGTAATCGGCGTTTGGGGGAACCGCGTTCTGATAGAGATACGCGGCAAGAGAGGCTACATCGAGCAGACAAAGCCCGAGGCCAGGGTGATGCCGAAGGCGCTCGCCAGTAACATCTTTCGCCCCATGCCCGGCATTATACCCGTTCCTCCTTCAGGCGGGGAAACTGAAGAGGCCGAAGAGCCCGCCGAGGAAGACGAAGAGGATTTCGAGGACATCGACTGGGACGTCCTTTCCGAGGCGCAGTTCCAGGACTACCTGCAGAACCTGGGCAAGTACGTCTCCGAGGTCAGCACGATCTCGCACTTCGACGAGAACAAGAAACCCGACGGTCTGCTGCTTTCTAAAGTCCCGAAGACCTCAGAGGCTTATAAGAGAGGCCTGCGCCGGGGCGACATCGTGAAAAGCGTGCAGGACGTACCTGTTACCGACCTCCAGACGGTGATGAAGACGGCCTACGGGATACTCAAGGACAACGACTACCTCGTGGACGTTCTCATCATACGCGACGGCAGGGAGGAAGTCCTCAGTTACGAGATATGGCCGGAATGAGCGCCCCGTAGGTAAGCGACCCGTCCCACTCGTCGGGGCCTTTCTTCTCTATGTCGGCTCCCAGAAGGCTCAGTTGCGGCCGGGTGCTCCTTGTCGCCCTCAGGAACCCCAGGACCGACGACAGCCCGGCCGCCTTGAATGGAATGGTGATTGTGACCCTGTCGTATTTCCCATCGCCCTTTTCGGGATCGCCGTACTCCACCTGGCCGGGCGTGATGCGGTTGGCCTCCAGGGTTTTCTGGATGAACTCGCTCGACTGGGCCTCGGAGAGGTCGGCCGAGATTACGAGCGCCTGCGGGGCAAGCAACGTGTACTCGCGTGCAAGCGCACGGTCCTCCGCAAGCCTGTCTTGGGCCTTTGCAGCGGCTGCCAGCGCTTCTGAGGCACCCGAGTGCAGGTAGAACGCCGCAAGGCCCGCAAGCCCCGCTAAGACAGCCAGCGCCACGAGTACCCCCCTGTGCCTCGGTGCGTCCGCAGGTCTATCCGGCATCGCCCTGTCCTTTCGGCTGCATTACGAGTTCAAATGTCGTCCGGCCTTCCTCGCCGGTCCTGAGCTCGCGGTACCTGGCGGAAAATGTCCCCTCGGCGGTTATGGATTCGGCCAGCTGGTGTGCGGCGGCGGTCTCGGACGACGCGACCGATACGGTCAGCTTTCCGGAGGCCGCGACGAACTTCCTGAAGTCCGTGCTACGCCCCGCGGGAACACTTCGGGAAAGTACGTAAAGCGCCCTCGGCAACCAGCCCACGTCGGCGCCAAGGGCCTGCCTTCCGCCGGTCTTCTTGATCCTGGCCAGCTCCGACTGCAGGGTGAGCCTGACGTTGCCCCCGGCCGGTTTTCTCTCCGGAAAGAGGCCCCTCCAAATTTCATGCTCCGAGGCGCGCGCATTTGCCTCTTCAAAACGGCCAATCTTACGCTGCTCAGCATATCCCCAGCCGAGGATGCTGAAAAGAAGCATCAGCAGCACGAGCCCCGTGGAAACCGGCGCAAATACGGCTTTCAACGTCCGCCCCTGGCCCCTCGCCGCCCGCAAGAGGTCAATGTGCGCTCCGCCGAGGCAAAGCACCTGTGCCGCAAGGACCGCAGCCGGCGCCAGGAACGCATCTGTGGCCGCCTCGGTCCCGGCGGCGTCATCGAAGGCCGACTCCGGCAGCGATAGCCTCTCCACCGGCAGCGAGAGCGCATCTGAGAGCGCCTGGCAGTCCAATCCGGCCGCCGCGGCACCGCACACGAGGATCCTTTCGGCCTGGACGCCCGGCGGCGCCGCCACGAAGCTTTGCCTGACCCATCCGGCAAGCGCCGTTTCGACCTCACGGGCCGCCGGCGCGGCTGGCGCCGCCCTTGCAAAGACGATCCGCCCGCCCTCGCATACGGCGAGCTTCCAGCCCGAAGGATCCACCAGAAGAAGCGTGTGGGAATCTTCGCCCATAAGGGAGCCCAGCGCTGAGGCCGAGAGGACGTCAGTAGTGACGAGGCCGAGCTTCACCCCCGCAGCGACCAGGGGCCCGGTTGCGGCTTCGAGTTCCCGCCTGCGGATCGCAGCAACCAGGATTCGAGAGCCCTTGCCCTCCTGGGCGACCACTGCGAAATCAAGCACCCCTTGCGCCACGTCGAAGGGTAGAGAGTCCTCCATCTCGAACGGGAGCGTCCTCGCTATGTGGGACCTCCTGGAAAAAGGCACCACCAGCGGCTGGAGGGAGACGTTCTCTCCCGGCAGCGAAAGGGCCACGGGCAGCCTGGAAAAGGGCGTCTCGGCGGCCTTCGCGGCGGCAAAAGCAGCGCGCGCGGCCGTGTCGAGGTTGCTTGCGGGGTACTCATAACGCCTGATGAACTCTATCGTGCCACCGGACTTCGACCGGGCGACACCTGCAATGGCCAGTTCGTCCCTGCCCAGGCTTATCCCGACAAAATCCGCCACAGACATCTCCTAAAAATCCCAGCCTTCGCCGAAATAAAGCGTGTGAGCGGCCGGCTGTTCCACCCAGACCACCGCCTTCACACGGCGCACGAAGGTGCCTCTACGCGCTTCGACCCTGAGCGTGAACGTGTCGCTGCCAAAGCCCGCCTCGCTCAGGAGCTGGCTACGGGCGTCCTCGCTTACGTTGGTGCGGCTGCCGAAGTCCTCGCCCGACGAAAACGGCTGCTCGCAGCGCGCGGCAATTATCGCTTCTACCTCCCTCTTGGTCAAGCACGGTGCAAGCGACCGAAGAACGACCTTCGAAGCGCTGTTCACGTTCACCTTGCCGTGATGCCAGGCCGACAGGCACACAGCGGCCGCCGGACAGCCCTCGTGCCGGGCCGTGTAAAGCGTCTCAGTCGTCATACCCTTGGCCGCGATAAGCTCGCTCGTGTGAAAAACGGGACCGTTCCTCGCGCCGCTCTCGCCGGAGCCCTCGCTGTCCTTGTCGATATAATCCCTGACGGCCGTGGCAAGGCTCGTGGAGTTGCCAAGGTCAAGGATGTCAAAGGCCCTCGCCAACGCAAGCGCAAGCGCCTTCCTGCGGCGAGGGCCGGCGGATGCGAAGTCGTTTACGGGGAGCTTGCCCGCTTCGTCTTCGAACTCGACGAACACGGCCACGCCGCTTAGGTTGAGGTTGAGCGAAGCGGGAGGGGCAAGGTTGCCCGGCTCGTCTTCCTCGGCCGAGGCCGCCCGCTGCCACAACACGGCCTTGGCCTCTTCGACGCCGGCCCTTGCCGCAAAGAGGAGCTGAGTACTCTCGGCGCGCGAGCGGGCAAGGCGCCGGGCGGTCATTGTCCTCGTCGCAAAGGCCCCTACCGCCACCGTCAGGAGCAGCGAAAGGAAAAGCACGAGGATGAGGGCAAAGCCGCCGCGCCGGCATCTCTGCGACATCAGCCGCCGCGTCCCTTGCGCCGAATCCGCCGCCGGCCGCCTCACGGGAGCACCTCCCCGCCTCCGGGCCGGCCGCCCTCAGGACTAAGCGGCGCTGCCGAGCTCCTTGATTTACCCTTGTCCGCCGTCTTTTTGTCGGGGTCTTTGCCGCCTTCGGACTCGTCCGCAGCGCCTGCGGCACCGGGCCTTATCACGTATTCGACCGAAGGAGCGGATTCGACGAAGATGGTGCGCGCCGCTTCGCCGGGCTCCTCAAGCGTAAGCGTTACACGGATCAGGGCAGGCAGCCCCGCCGCCCCCTCATCGGGCCAGCGCGAGTGCCACTGGCTTCCGTCGAAGGCCTCCACCCGGAAGGCGCCCAGCGCCCCGGCGACAAGAAGCGCGCCGTCGTAGTACGCATCGTTACTCGTCACGATGGGGACTTCCTCGCGGAAGAGGCCCTTGCCGCCGCGCTCGAGCGGCTCGACGCGGTAGGTGACGACATGGAGCGGCGTGGCAAGTTCGCCCCAGGCGGCCTTCGCACCGGCGGCGCTATAGAAGGTGAGGAACGAGTTGCCGTTGGCCTTCCCGGTGATGGTGAATGCCTGCGCACAGGAAGGCACCGCGATAAACGCCAGGTCGTCGGCGATAAGGTCGTCAATCTCCCCGGCAACAAGATCCCGGTCGGCCTTTTCGCCCACCCTTTCGGCCCCGACGAGAACGCCTGCGATTACCCCCGCCACGACCGCCATTACAAGCGCCATAATCGTGACGGCCAGGATCAGTTCGAGAAGCGTGAAGCCACCCTGGCTGCGGCTATTCATTTTCGCCCTCGTTGGCGTTGGCGCCGTGGCCTTCCTCCAATTTCTCGATGTAGAGCGCGCGCCTGGCGGTGAAAGCCACCAGCGGTTCCCCGTCGCGGGTGATGTCAACGAAGAATCTCTCGGTGCCGGGAAGGTCTTCCTCCGGGCCGACGGGTGGCTGGGAATATGTCAGCCGGAGCGAAGGCCTTTCGGGAATCTCGCCTTCGGCGGGCCCTTCGAGGG
>JAGHCE010000041.1 GCA_021160625.1 Planctomycetota bacterium
CTACAAGATTGACCACGAGGCGCTTTCGAAGCTTCTCGGTGTGCCGATTGTCCCCGCCGTGGCGACCCAGGGAAAGGGTATGGACGAACTGCTGGAGGCGGCGCTTGCCGTCGCGGCCGACTCCACGCCCGACGCGTCCCGGGTCAAGTACGGCAGGGAGATCGAGGAGGAGCTGGCGGAGATCGCCGCGCTTATTGCCGTAGAAGGGCCGCTTGCCGCGCATCTTAGCCCCAGGTGGACGGCGCTCAAGCTCTTAGAGGCCGATGAGCCGGTGCGCAGCAAGGTTGAGGAACTCGCCCGAGACCCGCAGGCGATACTGGACGCCGTGGAAAAAAGCACCAAGCACCTCAGCGGGATTTTCGGCGAGGACCCGGAGATGGTCATCGCCGACCGCAGGTACGGTTTCATCTCCGGCGCGTGCCAGGAGTGCGTCAGGAGCACCGTCGAGTCCAGGCACGAGACGTCCGACAGGATAGACAGCGTTGTCACGAACCGCCTCCTCGGGATTCCCATATTCGTGGGGCTGATGTGGGTGGTATTCAGCCTCACGTTCTACCTGGGCGCCCCTCTTATGGGCTGGATAGAGGATCTCTTCGGCTGGTTCGGCGGCACGGTGGCGGCGGTATTGCCGGAAGGTTACCTCCAGTCGCTTATAGTGGACGGGATCATCGGCGGCGTGGGCGGGGTTCTGGTGTTTTTGCCGAACATACTGCTGTTGTTTTTAGCGCTGGCGGTCCTGGAGGACTCGGGCTATATGGCGCGCGCGGCATTCATTCTGGACCGGTTGATGCACAAGATCGGCCTTCACGGCAGGAGCTTCATACCGATGCTGATCGGTTTCGGCTGCAACGTTCCGGCCATTATGGCCACGCGCACGATTGAGAGCCGAAACGACCGGCTGACGACCATTATGGTCAACCCACTGGTAAGCTGCAGCGCCAGGCTGCCCGTATATGTGCTCCTTGCGGGGGCGTTCTTCACCCGCGAAACCGCAGGCAACCTGATCTTCGGCATATACTTTCTGGGCATAGTCCTGGCCGTCATTATGGCCAAGGTCTTCCGGAAGTTCCTGCTGCGCGGAGAGTCCACGCCCTTCGTGATGGAGCTGCCCCCCTACAGGATGCCCACCCTGAAGAGCGTCATAATACATATGTGGGAGCGAGGCAGGCTTTACGTGAGGAAGGCCGGCACCATCATCCTCGGTTTTTCGATACTGATGTGGTTCCTTTCGACCTTCCCCGCCCTTCCGGAAAACCTGCAGAAGGACTACGATGCCAGGATCGAGGCGGCCGCCGGCGAGGAGGAAGTCGCGGCGATCGAAAATGAGATGACCGAAAAGGCCCTCGAAGCAAGCTACGCCGGGCATATCGGCCGCGGCGTGGCCGTTTTCCTCAAGCCCGTGGGCCTGGGCGACTGGAAAATCGGGACGGCGCTTTTCGCCGGCTTCGGCGCAAAGGAAGTGGTCGTTTCCACGATGGGCACCCTCTACAGTCTCGGCGAAACCGACGAGGAATCGTCCGACCTGCGCAACGCCCTGCAGAAGGACTCTTTCTTCACGCCGCTCGTGGCGGTCGTGATGATGGTCTTCGTACTCATCTACGTGCCCTGTATGGCGACCGTGGCCGTGGTCAAACGCGAGACGAACTCGTGGCGCTGGCCGCTTTTCCTGATAGCCTACACCACCGGCCTTGCCTGGGTCGTTTCGGGGATAGTCTACTGGGGCGGGACGGCTCTGGGGTACGGGGGGTAGGTCCGGTCCGCCGGAACGGATGCGGCGTAACTGTCCCAAGGAATGTGCCGAGCGACGTAGGGTACGGCTTGCCTCATACGGAATAAACATTCGGCAGACAAGAATGTCCGCCCTACTTGTTGGCTCATCACGCGCGGAATACAATCTGCACGGCGGGGCAATCCCGCTTCGCTAAAGCTTCGCAGCACGGGGATCCGCTCTGGCACACGTACCACCCGTAGGGGCGAGGCATTGCCCGCGGAAGGTCGGTTGATTGCCACGGGCAACGTCCGTGGCCCCCGTGGCAAAAGGGGGTCGAAGACCCCCTTTGCGCTTGACTTTGGCGGCCCCGCCTGTACAAATATGTCCTTTGAATTGCTTATCCGGGATAGAAACAGGCGTTCGCTTGAGAACCTCGTCTTGCCGCCCAAATCCACTGCCTGTGCACCAAATCCAGATATTCGGATAGGCTCCAAGTGAAAGGTCCTTGATATGCCGTACAACATAGTGGTTCTCGCCAAGCAGGTGCCCGATACGAAGAAGATCACCGGCAAGGCGATGAAGGACGACGGGACCGTCAACCGGGCCGCCCTTCCGGCCATCTTTAACCCCGAAGACCTCTACGCGCTGGAGCTGGCGCTTTCGATCAAGGATGCCCACGGCGGCAGCGTCACCTGCCTCACGATGGGGCCTCCTCCGGCGGCCGAACTCCTGCGGGATGCGCTCTACCGGGGCGCCGATCGTGTAGCGCTCGTGACCGACCGGCGCGCGGCGGCCTCCGATACACTTGCCACTTCCTATATCCTTTCCTGCGCGGTCAGGCACGCTGGGCCCTTTGACGTCGTCGTGTGCGGCAGGCAGGCCATCGACGGCGACACGGCCCAGGTGGGGCCGCAGCTTGCCGAGAAGCTCGGCATACCCCAGGTAACCTACGTCGAGGCGGTCAAAGACCTCCGCGAAGGCTCCATAACCGTGCGGCGCAGTACGGACCACGGCGTCGAGGTGCTAAAAGGCCCACTGCCGATTTTGCTCACCGTCACGGACAAGGCGCACGAGCCTCGTTACCCCGCTATGAAGCGGGTGATGAAATACAAGAAGGCCGCAACCGCCGGCGAGGCCCGGTCGGCCGGCAAACAGGCGCCCGCCGGGGACCTCGTCATCGAGGAATGGAATCTCGACACGATCGGAGCCGACCTGCAGAGGTGCGGAATGGCCGGCTCTCCCACAAAGGTCAAGCGCATACAGGCAATCGTGCTGGCCGGCTCCGGCCACAAGGAAATCCGGCCCGACCCCGAGGGGATCGAGGGGCTCGTACACGAACTCATCGAGGACCATACCATTGGATAAAAACGTAGTAAACCGGAAAGGCGAGGTCTGGGTCTTCATCGAGGCCGTCGGCGGCCGTATTGCCGACGTCTCGCTGGAACTGGTTACCAGGGGCAGGGAACTGGCTGACCGCTTGCGGGTCCCGCTTGCGGGGATGCTCCTGGGCAGCGATGTCGAGGGGCTTGCCGAGGGGCTTTTCTCCATTGGCGTGGACAGGGCTTACGTCGCCCAGCACGAGCTTCTCGCGCGCTACGAGACCCACCCCTACACGAAAGTCGCCGTGGACCTCATCCGGCGCCATAATCCCCAGATTGTCATCTACGGGGCCTCCAGCATCGGCCGCGACCTGGCTCCCAGGATTGCCAGTACACTAAAAGCCGGGCTCACGGCCGACTGCACCGACCTCCAGATAGGCTCTCACACGGACCCCGTGACCAAGGAGCACTACAAGCACCTCCTGTTCCAGATACGCCCGGCCTTCGGCGGCAACATCATCGCCACAATCGTAAACCCCGAGGGCTGGCCGCAGATGGCCACGGTGCGCGAGGGCGTGATGGCGATGCCCGAGGCCCGGGACGGCCGCGCGGGGGAGGTTGTGAGGTTTACTCCCGAACTGGCACCTGCCGACGTGATCCTGAGCCTGGTCGACGAGATTCCCGCCGAGTCCAAGGTGAACCTCAAGGCCGCGCGCGTCATAGTGGCCGGGGGCGCAGGCGTCGGATCGAAGGATAACTTCAAGCTTATCTACGACCTGGCCGGCGTGCTCGGCGGAGAGGTTGGGGCATCGCGTGCGGCGGTCGACAAGGGCCTCATCGACAAGGCTCACCAGGTGGGCCAGACGGGGACCACTGTGCGGCCGGCGCTTTACATCGCGATAGGCATCTCCGGGCAGGTCCAGCACCGCGCCGGGATGGCCGAAGCAGCCAAGATCGTGGCGGTGAACAAGGACCCCGATGCGGCGATATTCGGTGTTGCGCACTACGGGATAGTCGGGGACCTGAACGACGTGGTTCCGATGATGATAAGCGCCATACGAAAACGGGTTTGAGGGGCTCTTGGATGGCTAATTTTTTCACCGACAACGACGACCTTCTCTTCCAGTTCGACTTCTGGAATCTCGGCGCCCTGGCCAAGTTGAGAGAGGACGGTTTCAAGGAGGCAGGCGAGTTCGATTACGCGCCCGTCGACGAGGCAGACGCCGTTGACAACTACCGCCGCACGTTGGAGGTTGTCGGCGACATTGCCGGCGACTTCATCGCACCGCGCGCCGAGGACGTCGACCTGGAAGGCCACGAGCTCGGCGACGGCGTCGTCCACTACAACCCGCTCGTTATGGAAAACGTCAAGTGCCTGGGCGACGCGGACCTCTTCGGGTTCACGCTGCCGAGACGTTTCGGCGGCCTCAATATGCCAACGCTCGTCTACTCGATGGCCAACGAGATCGTCTCGCGCGCCGATGCAAGCCTTATGAACATCTTCGGCCTGCAGGGGATCGCGGAAACGATAAACGCATTCGCCTCCGAGGAGCTCAAGGAAAAATACCTGCCGAGGCTTATCACCGGCGAGCACACCGGCGCGATGGCGCTGACCGAGCCCGACGCCGGCAGCGACCTGCAGCGGGTGAACCTGGCAGCCGCCGAGGCCCCGGACGGCACGTGGCGCCTCAACGGCGTCAAGCGCTTCATCACCAACGGCTGCGGAAATATCCTGCTCGTCCTGGCGCGAAGTGAGCCGGAGGAGACCGGGGGACTCGGGCTTTCGCTTTTCATCTGCGAGAGGCAAAAGGCCATCCGCGTGCGTCATATCGAGGACAAGCTCGGCATTCACGGCTCGCCTACCTGCGAGCTCGAGTTCCACGACGCCGTCGGATACATTGTCGGCGAACGCCGCAGGGGACTGGTCACCTACACGATGGCGCTTATGAACGGCGCGCGCGTGGGCATTGCCAGCCAGTCGGTCGGCGTGGCGGAGGCGGCCTACCGCGAGGCGCGCGATTATGCCCATACGAGGATACCGTTCGGCCGGGCGATAGAGACTTTCCCGGCCGTGGCGGCCCTCCTCGTCGAGATGAAGATGCTCGTGGAGGCCTCCAGGAGCCTTACCCTCGACGCATCGAGGGTTATGGACCTCGAAAACGTACTCCTCGAAAAGCTCGAAAAGGGTCTCATCGAAGGCCAGGAGGCTCGCGACGTGAAAAAGAAGCAGCGCCGCTTCAAGCGCCTCGCCGCCTTCCTGACGCCGGTCTCCAAGTACTACGCCAGCGAGGCCGCCGTCAAGGTCACCTCCGACGCCATCCAGGTCCTGGGCGGCTCGGGCTATATGCGGGATTATCCCGTCGAGCGCTACTACCGCGACGCGCGCATTATGCCCATCTACGAGGGCACCAGCCAGCTGCAGGTCGTCGCAGCGGTCCGAGGCGTGACCTCGGGCGTGGCGGAAGGGTACTTCGAAGAACTCGACGGGGATTTCCAGAAACCCCTCGGCGGCCTGGCAAAGAAACTCCGCGCCGCGCGCACAGAGCTCGCCAAGTGCATCGCCTGCGTCAAGGCCGCCGGCAGCGAGTACACCGACCTTTATGCCGGCGACCTGGTGGACACCGCCACCGACATCCTCATTGGATATCACTTCCTGCGCCAGGCCAGGACCTCCCACAGAAAGGCCGTGGCCGCGCGGCATTTCATCTCCAGGGCCCTTCGCAGGATCAGGATGCGCACGAGCAATATCACCTCCGGCGACCAGAACGTCATCAAACATTTCCGAATGCTTGCAGGAGAGCCCTCGGCCGAAGAATAGTCGTTGTGACAGGCAGGAATGCCTGTCCTACTATACCTCCACCCCCCCCCTCCCACACCAGTCGTTGTGACAGGCAGGAATGCCTGTCCTACTATACCTTCAACCTCCACCACACCAGTAAGGACAGGCATTTTTGCCTGTCAACGCATACCTGCCTGTCTCTGCATACCTGCCTGTCTCTGCATACCTGCCTGTCTCTGCATACCTGCCTGTCTCTGCATACCTGCCTGTCTCTGCATACC
>JAGHCE010000057.1 GCA_021160625.1 Planctomycetota bacterium
AGGACAGGGGAAAGGGGATCCTGAACTTTGTTTCCGAATACTGCCATGCCTAGGTTATCTCGTCATCATAAATTGCGCCGCCTCGGCCTCGGTCACCGCCTGCGCCGCAACGAGCTCCCCCACGAACCGCTGTGCATCCACCCAGTACCCCGCCGTCGATTTCACACCCTCGGCGCGCGAAAGCCAGTACCCGTTGAAAAGCTCCATAAACAACTCACGCGTGTACTTCGCCCACATCGACGAGAGGGCCACCGCCGGGTCCGCCTGCTCGCCGCCCACCACAAACCGCACGAACATCTCGCTGCCCGCGCCGACGAGGACATACGCGCTCTCCCTGGGCGTTTCCCACAACACCTTTATCGCGGCCTTCGGAAACGCAATGTCCAGGAACCCCCCGTAGCGCTTCCTTCCCCCCAGCCGGTCGACCGTAAGGTACACCCCCTCCGCGCCGTACTCCCGCCAGAGCTTGTGCATCAGGATCAAAGTCCTGCCGAAAAGAAGCGTCGCCTTGTTGCCGATGCGTTCGACTATCGCGTTGTATCGCACCGCGTCCACAACACAAAGCGCCGCACCTAAGTACTCTATGCCTCCGCGTTCGAGTGCCCGGGAAACCTCCAGCGCGGACGTCGCAATCTCACCCGGTGACACCACCACCGGCAGCCCAAGCCCCTGCCAACCGTACCACGGCAGCGAAAGGGCTTCCTCTCGGCCCTCAATCGACCATCGGCTAAGGAACTCGCCTGTGTCCGAGGGGCACCCTGCCTTGTGCATCGCAAAGCCCAGAACCGTCCGCTCAAGCGAGCCCAGGCCCTTTGCCCTGGAATACGCCTTCTTGCTGTCGGAAACCTTCAAGGACCCGCAATCAGCCAGAGGCACAACAGGCCATCGGCGCCCCGGTGCCACCGGCACACCGACGGATGCCTCGGTCCGAAAGGCGTTGACGGCAACGACAAGCGGCCCCAGCAACGGACCGTAGCCCGCCTCGTCAATACCGGCAAGGATCACCAGCCAAGCCCTCCCGAAGACACTCCCCCAACTGCAGCAGTTGATTTTATTGCCGCCGAGGGTAAAGTCAATCAGGCCAGAGGGCTTCGCCCCCTTCTTGCGATGTGGCACTGGGGGCTACGTAGGGTGGCCATTCTTGTCCGCCGTCGTTATATACCGCGTGGGCTAAAGCCCACCCTACAGTTGCTATGGGGGCCACGGATGATGTCCGTGGCAATCAACCGACCATCCGAAAGACAATGTGGCACTGGTGGCTTGTCCACCAGTGGAGGGCTTCCCCTCCTTCCTGCTATGGGGCTCGCGGGCGTTGTCAAAATATCCCCATATTCCTTGGGACAGTTATATCGGCCCGCACAAGCCCGCCGCCTGCCCTGTAAATCCCGCACTCCGGCGGGTAAAATGGTCCAAAAGCAGACCAACGGCAAACCGGAAACTGCACAGAGGCACGATATCCGGACGCTCCGCATCGCCCGGGCCGACGCTCCGGAAGGAGTCACAAAGAGAATGCCGCACAGTCACAGGAAGGTCATAGTCGCCGTAAGCGCGGGAGTGGACTCGTCGGTCGCGGCGGCGCTTGTTGCAAAACAGTACGAGGCAATCGCCGTCCATTTCACGAAGTTCGACCTGCCCGGCCTTGCAGAAGATGTCCGCGAACGCGACGAGGCGGCCCTGGAAGCGGCTAAGCAGGTCGCCTCGGCCCTGGCAATTCCTTTCAGGGCGGTCGAGGTGGGCGGGGAGTTCGACAAACTCGTCGATTTCTTCTGCGACGAGTACAACTCCGGCAGGACGCCAAACCCCTGCGTCGTGTGCAACCGGGCGATAAGGTGGCCGGCGCTGATGGGGGTTGCGGATGAGGAAGGCGCGCACTTCGTCGCCACGGGGCACTACGCGCGTCTCGAGAAGCGCGGTGGGTGCTTTCACCTTGTGAGACCGCGCGAGCGGCGCAAGGACCAGACCTACTTCCTCCACCGGCTCACCCAGGAACATCTCTCCCGTACGCTCTTCCCACTCTCCGGCACGACAAAAGAGGAGGTCCGGGACACGGCCCGCAAACTGGGGCTCCCCGGCACCCAAAGACCCGAAAGCCAGGAGATATGCTTCGTCCCTCCCGAGGGATATTCCCGGATACTCAAGGACCGGACACCCGAAAAACTCGGCCACGGGCACATTATCGACCCCCAGGGGCACGTCCTCGGAGACCACAAAGGCTACCAGTTTTACACGATAGGCCAGCGCAAGGGGCTCGCTGTTGCCCTGGGCCGGCGAGCCTACGTCGTCAATATCGACCCCCGCTCCGGCAACGTCACCCTCGCCGACGAAGAGGCCCTTGAAACAAGGCGCGTCGTCGTGCAGGACGTAAACTGGATAAGCGGCCCTCCGCCTGCGGAGCCCTTCGAGGCCATCGTCAGGATACGCTACAATCACCCCGGCGCCGAGGCCCTCGTAACGCCGACGGGAGGCGCCGTGCGGATCGACTTCACGCAGGCGGTGCGGGCCGCCACGCCGGGCCAGGCCGCTGTTTTCTACCTGGGCGAGGAGGTCGTGGGCGGCGGCTGGATCGCCGGGAAACCCGCGCGCGGCGGTGCGCAGGCCGAATTTGCTTGACACCCGTGCCCCGCAGCCTTATATCAAGGCGCGGATAAATCGTACCGGCACATCTAAGGAGGGGAAAGATGTCTCGAACGTTTGCAAAGTTTCTGGTGGTTGCCGTTCTCCTGGCCGCCGTGGCCGCCGGCTGCAAGAAAAAGGAGCAGGCCCCTGCACGTTCTGCGCCGGAGGCGGGCGCGGCGAGCCGGGCCGCCGAGACACCCGCCGAGGGCGCTGCGGCTCCGGCCGAGAAACCCTCAAAGGGCATCAAGGTCAAGGTCGGCGTGGTCATTCCCTTGAGCGGCGACATCGCAACGTACGGCGACGAGGCCAAAAAGGGGATTATGCTTGCCGCCGAGGAGGCACGGGCACAGGGCAAGGTGGCCCCGGAAATGCTCATCGTGGATAACGGCGGCGCGCAGCAGAAAACGGTCACCACCGTCAAGCAGTTCGTCGATATGGACCGTGTCGACGTGATAATCGGCGCGATAACCTCCAACAACACTCTTGCCGCCGGGGACCGGGCGGAAGCGGCGCGCGTTGCGATGGTCTCCCCGGCCGCAACGAACAAGGACATTACGCTGAACAAAAGGTACGTTTTCCGCGTTTGCTTCACCGACGAGTTCCAGGGCAAGGCGGCCGCGGATTTCGCTTACGACACCCTCGGTGCCAGGCGCGCAGCCATCCTGGTGAACGCCGCCCAATCCTACTCCAAGGGGCTCGGTGATGTGTTGTCATCCGCCTTCAAGCGGCGTGGCGGGGAGATCGTGTCGGTTATGTCATTCACCCCGGACACGGACGATTTCGGCGGGCAGATTACGCAGCTTCGCCTGAAGATGCCGGATGTGGTGTTTCTGCCTTCCTACTACGAAGCGGCCGCCAAGTGCATCTCACAGGCGCGTACGGCGGGCCTGAGGGCGACATTCGTCGGCACCGACGGCTGGGACTCGCCGAAGCTCTACGAGCTCTCCGCGGGAGCGGTGAAGGGCAACTATTTCACTACCCACTTCTCCCCCGACGAGGACCGCGCTGCGGCCAAAAGATTCGTACAGAACTACCGTGCGGCCTATCAAGATGAGCCGGGCGCCATCGCGGCCCTCTCGTACGACGCGGCGGCGGTGGTCTTCGATGCGGTCGGCCGCGCCGGGTCCGCGGACCGCCAGGCGATAGCCGACGCGCTCGAACGCACGAAGGGCTTCCCAGGCGTAAGCGGCACCTTTGCCATAGACGAGAACCACAACGCCGTAAAGAGCCTCGTGGTCCTGGAGACAGGCGAGAGCGGCGCGGCGTTGAAGGAAGTCATCACTCCCTGAAGCGACAGCACAAAAAGCAAGAGGCGGCGCTTATAAGGCGCCGCCTCTCATTTATGTCAACAGGTTTCCGGTCGGTTACGAGGCCGGAACCCAGGTACCACCATCCTGACCACCACCAACACCAATGCCGAACCTGCCGGCGAGGTTGGTCACACCAGCTGCATACGCAGCATCCGGGTTGGCCAGAAGCGGGGCTATCCCGGCAAGGTCGTAGTTCTGAACGCCGACGTTCGTGGTGGCGTAGACTTCGGCCTGCTGGTTGATAACGAAAGCACGGTTACCGGTGTTGCGAACCGTCTGCGGAATCCCGTAGGCGCACCACCTGGTCTCCTGGAAGTTGGCGTCGGCCGGAACGGCACCCGGGAAAGCACCACCACCCGCGGGCTCCTGAATCTCGGCACCACCACCGCCCGGCAAGAACATAATGATCACGAAACCACTCTTGGTCACGAGACCAGCGGCGTCCACGTTCCCCAACGCCTGTGAAATCGAAGCAGGGTCCAGCGCAGCAACCCCTCCACGAGGTATGACGGTGCCGGCCAGCTCCTGCAGGAAACCATACTCGCCGAGACCGTCGGCATCCTGGTCGACAACCTGGCGGGCCTGGAACTCCGCCTGCGCCGACGCGAGACTTCTCAGCGTACCTACCGTCGAGGTCTCGTTCGCAACCAGACGGCTACTCAAAAGGTTAGGAATGGCTATCAGCGCGATTATCGCGATTATCGCGATGACAATCATCAGCTCGATCAGTGTAAAACCCGATTCCTTACGCATCCCACTCTCCTTTTACTGCTTAAATGACCCTTTCCAGTTTCGTGCCCCTGAACAAACTGCAACCACCTTTCCTTCCACCTCCTTTCACCACCTCTTAGTGGGAACCTGGAATTGTTATGTGCGACTATTCGTGCCCTTCTTTACGCAATGCCCGTGCCAAAACGGATGCCCAGGCCAATGGCAGATTCTAACTGCTTGCCATTTCAGTTGTTACGTCATAGATATTTTCCGACGCAGAAAACAGGAAAAGGCATACTGACAAAAAGTGTCACGTATTACGGGGCCAGTCAATCCTGTAGTGACAAAAAGTGTCACACTTCGAGTGGCTATGACGGCATACGACGGGGCCCTACATCTATTCCGCGCGCGGGGGTCTTCGACCCCTTTTTGCTACGGGGGCCACGGGCGTTGCCCGTGGCAATCAACTGACCTTCCGCGGGCCAGGCTTGCCGCGCCGTACGGATCATATTCCGCGTGCGCTAAAGCGCACCCTACACAACGATGTGGCACTGGCGGCTATGTAGGGCGCGGCTTGCCGCGCGCAAGTTTTTCACGTATGTGCCACTGGTGGCTTGTCCACCAGTGTGGGGGTCTTCGCCCCCTTTCCGTTATGAAGGACTATCTTCAGCCCCTTTTTGCTATGGAGGCGGTGCGGGCCTCCTTTGGCCTTGACCCTTGTCTGCCGGGCTATAGAATGCGCGCTGTGATGGAAGAACGCGAGGCAACCTCTCTTGAAGACAAAGGCCGGATGAAGACCGGCGATATTGCCGTTTTGCTGCTTGTCTCGTTTTTGGGCATAACCCGCGTCTGGGTTGGCGGCTATCGCTTCGGTGTGGCGGACAACGCGTGGCAGGTGCCGGCCGTCCGGGCGCTGGCGACGGGCGAGTTTTCCCACGATTACATCTTCCAGGCACCCCCGAAGCTTTCGCTGTTTTTCGCATCATTCGCGTTTCTGGGCCGGCGGCTCGCCATTGAACCTCTCTATTTCGCCGCTTATGTCTCGGCTTCGATGGCAAGCACGGTGGCGCTTTTCCTGCTGGCGCGAAGGATGTTGGCAAGCCCTTCGGCGGCGCTCCTGGCGGTACTGCTGCTCCTGACAAGAAAGCAGGTTGTCGCAGGGGCAAACACGTGGGACCCGCTTTTTCTGCCGCGCGTGGCGGCGATGCCGTTCCTTCTTCTCGGATGGCTTTATCTATTGAAAGGCAGGTTTGCCAACGCGGGCCTCCTTCTGGGCGGCGCCTTCGCCGTTCATCCGCTTACCGGGCTTTACGGCGGCGCTATCGGCGTCCTCACAATTGTTATCAGTCGGCCAAGATGCGGCCGTCCACTGGGACGTTTCGCGGCAGGAGCGGCGCCGCTTGTGCTACTTGCCCTGTGGTATGCCAGGGGCACGGGTGCGCCTATCCTGAATGCAAGTGCCGACTGGTACCGGGCGATGCTCGTGCGGAACCTCCACCATTTGAAACCCACCGGGTTCCCCCGGATGGCCGGGCTGCTTCTTTTCGGCCTGTGGGCCGGTTCATCCTTCGGGTGGGGAAAGGACTCCAAGCGCTGTGACCTTCTCCTGGGCGCAACTGCAGCAGCAGCGATCGTGTTTATGTATTTCGCCGCGGCCGAGACCTTCGGGCGTATAATCGGGCTCGCCGAGCCGGAGAGAGCGCTCTTGAATCCGCCTGCGCTGGCCGTCCTGCAGCCGCTGAGGATATCGGGCGTGTTTGGAATCCTCGTCCTCATAGCCATAGCAGGCGTGATGTGGCAGGGAGCCGGGAAGGGGCTCCTCGGAAGGCTTGCCATGGCGGGGGCCGCCGTGGCGCTTTTCTTTGCCCACCTGGTGGTGGGTGTCATATTCCTCGCCGCGGTGATCCTCGCCGGAAGGGGCACCTCGCGGAGTCGGAGTGCCGGAGTCATCGCGGTGATGATTGCGGGGCTCGTTGTTTCGCTTGTTTTCCACAAGACGCTTCTTGTGCTCCTGTTCGCCGTGGGGGGGCTCTCGATCATCTCCACCGGGGTGTTGCGGGGAATGCTCATCACCCCCGCCGCCGCCACGCTGGGCGTACTCGTCGTCATAGTCGGGGTGCTTCCCGTGAAGTGGGCGCCGCTTGCCGCAAGGAGAGTGTTCGGCGACGGCGTAAACGTGGAGACCTCCAGGTACGTCCATCCCATTCGCCTGACGGTCTCCGGCAACGCCGCTTTCCTGGAGGCCTCCGCCTGGATATCCGAAAACGTCAGGCCCGATGAGATTACCATAATCCCGCCGTGGTGGGAGGGCTTCCGCGCGGCCTCCGGCAGGCCGGTTTTCGGGACCTACAAGGACGGCACGCTCATTTTCTTCGACGAGGATCTCGCCGGCGAATGGCTTGCCAGGATGTCCCTGGTCGGTATGCGGCTTGCGGAAAACACCGGGCCGAACCTGCCGCGATGCGAGAGGAATGCGTACGCGGTGCTCGACGAGCGGCAAGTCCTCGAGGCCGCCCGGCGTTTCGGCGCTGCGTACATAGTCCGGCCGGAGGGAGGCCTTCCCGGTTTCGCCCAGGTCTACGCCGGACACCATGTGCACATCTACCGGATCCCCGCTGCCGCTGCAGGTGCCGAAAGGTGACTGCAAGACGAGGACTATTCAAGGCCGTGCAGATCATCCTTTCGTTTGCCCTCCTGGGGCTTGCCGTGTGGGTGGCCAGGCCCGCCGCGCTCTGGCGCGAGATGCTCGGCGTCAATGTGCCCTACCTACTGCTGTCACTGCTCTTTGTGCCGCTGCTCATAGCGCTGCGAGCGGCCAGGTGGCACATCCTGGCTAGGACGCGCCGCGAAGATATGCCCTTCGTGGAGTCCTTCCATTCTTATATGGGGGGCCTGGCTCTTTCCATCATAACACCCGCCGCCGAGCTCACCAGGGGCGCACTGGCGGCCCCACGGGACAAGGCCGGCTTCGTGGGTCTGGCCTTCCTGGACAAGCTGATAGACGCGACGGTTCTCTTTCTGCTTGCCTGCGGCGGGTTCAGCGTCATTGCCCCGGGTAAACTCAAGTATGCAGGGGCGGCGGGCGCCATGCTCGTTGTTGCAGGCTGGGGAGCCTCCCGGCCCATTGCGGGGTTTCTGGGCAACCTGCTGCCGAAATCGCGCATAGCAGGAGCACTGCGGAGGGCGCTTGAAGCCGCTCACTCGGTAAGACCCGCCGTCTTAGTGAAGTGCTTTCTCGTCGCAGCGGCGAACTTCGTGCTGTACTACTGCCACCTGTACCTCATTATGTACGCGTTCGCGCCGGAGATCGAGCCGGAGGCGGCGGCGCTTTTGCCGCTCATAACGCTCAGCCGCCTGGTGCCGAGCATCGGCGTTGGGCCCAGGGAATTCGCGGCGGGGGCCCTTTTCGCCAGGTTCGAATAC